>DATKWR010000782.1:0-6190 GCA_035529475.1 Sedimentisphaerales bacterium
CAGGACGTCATCGACATCTATCCGGGGACCCAGGCGGCAGAGGAAGCCCGGAAGGCCCTCGCGCGGCTCCGCGGCAATGCGAACGACGCCGAGGCCGAACCATCCGCTGAAAAAAGCGAAACCCCACCCGAAGGGCCTGAAGCCGAGTAACTCGGCCGGCGCGCAGGGCGTTTGTGGATAACTTCGGGCGGGGCTCGGAATGGGCGAAAACAGCCTCTTTTGAGGGGGCAACCCGCGTTTTTGGGGGCGCTGGGGCAGTTCGTTGGGCGAAAGGTTAAGGTGGGCAAGGCGGAATCGGGCGCTTTTTTCGAGTTTTTTGTCGGAACTTGTCGGAACTTGTCGGCGATTTTCAGTTTTTGGTCGTTTTTGGACGTGCATTTTCGGGTGTGGAAATTGTGGATAACTTTTTCGCCCTGTGGAAAACGCGCGGCCGCACGTCCCCCCGGCGACTTCCTTGACGCTCTGTGTGCTGACGGATATAGTGGCTCTCCGGCGTGGGCGGCAGACGCCCCTTGTCGTCGGGTTCCAAAGCCGAGCCCAAACAATCGGCGTCGGCCTTCGTAGGTGGCCGCACGAGAGATCGGTCTTCGGATAGGCTTGAAGGGATGCGCCCGTAGCTCAGCAGGATAGAGCGGCGGTTTCCTAAACCGCAGGTCGGGTGTTCGAGTCACCCCGGGCGTACCATTTCCATTGCGGCCCGAAGGGCTCCTCCGAACAGGGAGAGCGCGGCTGGCGTTCGCATCCCCGTGCACGGACTCCGAGAGTGACTGAGGCCAAAGGAATTGTCGCAGCCCTGGCAGATGGATTAACGGCATGTTATACGGGCAGGAAACCAAGTTTGCGCATCTTAGGCGGGCCCATCTAATCATTGTTGGGCGAGAGAAATAAGGAGGTCGTAATGGATACCCAAAAGGGAAAGAAGACGCACTGGGGCTGTGTTGGTTGCCTGACGGTCGTGGTTGTGAGTCTCTGCGTTTTCTGGTTCATCGGCCGCAGGATATCAGCGCCACACCGTGCCATAGACAGGGAATACGCCCTCACGAACAGCCAGTTTCCGTTCGATGCGCACTCTGCCAACGCCTTGTCACGAAAGCAGCTTGACCGCTACATAGAGATGCGGAGGGAGCTGGTCCCCAAAATTGAGGCCATCGCGAGAGTTATTGCGGAGAAACGTGCCGAGAAGGCTAGAGAAGGGGGCGGCGTCGGTCTCGTGCTTCGCGCGGCGAAGGAACTGGTGAAGTTAGACAGAGAACTCAAGGCACACCATGTTGCGCTCCTCAATCAACACAAGATGTCCCTGAGCGAGTATCGTTGGGTCGCTCGACGGGCATTCGCGGCATTGCGCGAGGGCGCGACGACAGGCAGACCGGAATGCAGCGGCGAATGGGATCGCGTCTCGCAGGGATTTCGAGAAGGCGCTCCGCGCATCGCCAAGTACCGCGAAGCTCCGCCGGATCTGGCAGTAAGACTCGCTCTCAACAGCATTCGGCCTTCTGAGGCGGAGGTCAATCTTGTTGAAGATCTCCGTGCCAAGCTTTTTGAGCCGCACCAGACCTTATACCTGGAGGTCGGTCTGCTGACAGAAGACAAGAAATGAGGATAGAGCGGCGGTTTCCTAAACCGCAGGTCGGGTGTTCGAGTCACCCCGGGCGTACCATTTCCATTGCGGCCCGCCTTCGGCGGGCAAAGGCCCATAAAATGGGCCTCAGCAAGCCTGCCATCATCCGTGGTCACACCTGACGCAACAGTGGAACCAAAATGTATTGGCAAAGGCCGAATTCGTCATGTATGCTTCAGGACAGCACATAGCCTAGAGTTCCAGGCGGCTGAATTGGCGCCGTCGGGGGGCACGTCCATTGCGGCAAGCACAGGACACGCTGAGATCGGCCGACGGCGGCGCGTCAGAACCGCCCCCGCATTCGAGGGCGTCTCATACAGCATTCCAAACCGGGTTTGGGGTGTTAGGCGGATCGGCCTAAACATTGTTGGGCAGCATATGATGTTCAACGCGAGGTGACGATGGCGAACGGCAATCCGAGCGAGGAATACAAGGACCTAAGTGAGAACATGCGCCACTACGCGAACATGCGGTTCGCTCAGCTCACGCTATACTTCGCCCTCACCGCTGGCTTGGTAACCGCTTTGTTCACCGTGGACCCGCCTCTCGGTGATAACCTCCGCCTGGCGCTTAAGATCATCGGCGTTCTTGCGTCCGCTGCCTTTGGCGTCATGGAGGAACGCGCGGCTGATTACTGGCACCACTTTCGTCGTCGTGCTGTTGAGATCGAGAAATCGCTTGCCTACAAACAGTACACTGATCGTCCCGGTAATAAGTTGTTCAGCGCTACCAACGCCGCGCGCTTAATGGTGTGGGGAGGCGTCCCGCTATGGCTCTTGGCCGTGATCTTCCGCATGTAGAGGACGGCTGGAGTACGCTGCCTAACAACCGGTTGCAACGGCCGGCGTTCTCATCACCGTGCACGGACTCCGAGAGTGACTAAGGCCAAAGGGATTACCGCAGCCCTGGCAGATGGATTAACGGCGTGTTATCCTGGCAGGAAACCAAGTTTGCGCATCTTACGCGGGTCCATCTAATCATTGTTAGGGCAGGAGGGAAAACATGACAAAAAAGAACACCGAGAAAGAACTTCGGCGACTCACTGATATTGAGTACTCGAACTTCGAACGCATGTGTCCGGCAAACCAGAATCCGGTTCTCTCCGTCCTTCGTGCGCATCTCCTTACTGAGTACTACATGGAACGCATATTTCACCTCATGCTCCCACGTGGCGACATGCTTAGCGACGCTAATTTGTCATATGCTCAGAAAATCAGCTTGCTCGAGGCCCTCGCCAAGATCGAAGACCGCACAATCCACTGTCTCAAGAATCTCAATAGGGTGCGCAACCGATGCGCCCATGAGTATGATAAGACTATCACACAGGCGGATGTTGAACTCATCGGACGCCCCCTCGGTCGCGAACACACCGAGATTCGCCGGAAACACGTCGACGATGTCACTTGCTATCTCCGGGAGATTCTCTTCTGCATCTGTCGGAACGTCACTGGGGAAATCTATGCTCTTGAGCAGGGAATCCTCTCCGACGGAAAAGACACCGAGAACGAAAAGGATGAATAGTTCGGAGTTCCGGGGGCACATTACACAATTCGCAAAGGTGACTAGCAGAAATGAATCCTGCCTCCCCCGAATTCTTCGGCCCTGGCCTTGCGGACACTGAAGGAGTGAGTGTTTATGTGTGAATCTAATCAACAACAGCCGCTCCATGAGATCGAGATCCTCAAGGACCTTAGAGATGCCGCACTAGATCGCTATGACAAGCGGCGCAACGTCGAATGGAAGGTTACTGCCGGTTTGTGGGCCGCCATAGTGCTCATAACCGGGGCCGCAGCGGACAAGGCGTCGATTCCGTGGCACTTGATTGCGTTACCTTATTGTGTTATCTATACTGCGTATGTAATCTGGCAATCGGGCTCCTGGCGTGCAAGCTGGAATAATTTTCAAAGAGCAGAGAAGTGCCGCAAGGAATTGGAGCAACACGCCACTAAGCGGATCGAACACGAGGATCTTGGTTTTTGGTTTAAGGTGTCCCCTAAGCGCCAACGCAGTTGGTGTGGATTTTTGTGTGATTGGTCTCGTCTTAGCCAAATCATCGGGACGGGCGCGCTGTTATTTTTCAGCGCATGCGTTCTGGCAGGAAGCTGCCAACCAACTACGGTGGCGGCCGCCTCTTGAATTCGGGGGACGGGATAGCAACGCGGCCCCCGCATTCGCGGGCGTTTTGTGCGGCACTCCAAACCGGGTTTGGGGTGTTAGGCGGGTTGGTCTGGACATTGTTAAGCGGATAAGCCGAATGGCACAATCGAGAAAACATCATTACCTTCCGCAGTTTTACCTCAGAGGCTTTTCGAACAACGGAAAGTCTATCTTCCAAATTGAGAAGCGCGGGGGGCGAGGTTACCACTGCCCTATCAGGGATGCAGCCGAAATTCGCGACTATCATAAACTTGACTATGATGGCGCGAAGGATCCGTACGCCGTTGAGAATCAACTCGCCAAGGTAGAGGGCCAACTTGCAGAAGCCCTGACGCATGTCATCGAATCGGGGATCGACACGGACGTCGCACATGCGAGGCTCGTCGAGTTCGTTTCGCTGATGCGGCTTCGCGTGCCTGCATTCAAACAGTTCGTTGAAAAGTTTTTTGGGCAAGTTGTGCTTTCCAGCGGAAAGATCCTAGAGCACAAAGGCAAACTTCCTCCTGCACCGAAGGGGTTGGAAAACATCTTTGCAAGAGATGGTGTGTCCATTTCGATTTTGAACTGGATTTGCCTGCATTTTATGTTCAAACAGGCGTTCGATCAAAACACCCTGAAACTCCTCGCATCCATGACGCCGTCGATACTGCGTGTGCCAGAGGGCACTTCTCTGCTCACCTGTGATCAGCCTGTGGCACTATTTCATCCGGATGCGAACCCAACTGATCCGTACGGTGTCGGCTTTGCTCATCGCGCTATACAAGTCTCGATCCCGCTATGCAGAGGGGCCCTACTTCTGCTCACGTGGGACAAGACGGCAGCGCGCGAGCGCATGTTGACGTCGCCAGAAGTAGATGAGTTTAACAGGCGGACGGTGGTCATGGCCGACACGTTCGTATTCGCGCCAGAAGAATCGGAATTGTTGGTGGCGACAGTCGTTCGGTATAGCCACTGTTGGGCGGGCTTCAACCTGCAGGTCCTCGACGGTGGCGATAGTGCTTTTCATCTCTCAAGGTTCCGGCCCGTAATGACGGCAGACAGGTACCATGCATCTGTATAACCCCGGTGTGAAGACGGCCGCATAAACAGCGGCGCTGCGCTTGCTGTTTGTGCGCCGGTTAACGCAGGCATTACACGTACCCTTGTCAATCCGCACCTGGCCGCAGCAGTCGCCACCCGGCTTCGTCCCGGCGCGCCGGGACTTCGCCGTGGCAGGCGGCGCGGTGAAAATGCGCTGAAACAGCGCGAACCGGGTTGACGGGGGGCATTGAGCGGGATACCGTTTCGTCTCGTATGTGCCCTGGAAGCGTCGGCCTGAGGGGAAGCGGACGGCTGTGGTCGTCGGGACCGACGCAGCCCGCCGGTTCGAATCGCCTTGAAGCACCCCAACCCCTCAATGGATTTGCCGCGCGGGAAACGGCGCCCCCGGTGTGTTCGCCGGGACGATGAACGGCGCCCCCGGTGTATTCACCGGGACGATGAACGGCGCCCCCGGTGTGTTCACCGGGGGCTAAATAAGGCGTTTGATGCTTGCGTTTTGCGGCGGGGGTGTTAGATTCTGCCCTCCGAACGAAAACACGGAGGCAAGCATGCCGAAAGTCGCGCAACGGTTCCTGGAAGTAGACCCCTGGGCGGTCGTCGAAAAGGGTTTTCATCCCAACCGCAGCCGCGCAAGCGAGTCCGTCTTCTCGCTCGGCAACGAGTACATGGGCGTGCGCGGCTACTTTGACGAAGGCTATGGCGGCGACAGCCTGGTGGGCAGTTATTTCAACGGCGTTTTCGAGGAGGGCGTGATCCGTCATCCGCACTGCTACCCGGGGATGATCGAGCGGAGCACGTTCATCGTCAACACGGTGGACTGGCTGCATACCCGCATCCGGCTCGGCAAGGAGCGCCTTGACCTGTCCCACAGCAGCGTCAGCCGGTTCGTCCGCCGGCTCGACCTGAAGACGGGCGTTCTCGCGCGCGAGTTCATCTGGACGACCGGCGGCGGAAAGAAGTTGCGCGTGAAGTTCCTCCGTTTCGTTTCGATGGCCTCGCCGAACCTTGGCGCCCAACGGGTTATTTTCGAGCCGCTGAACTTCTCCGGTCGGGTGACGGTGCAGGTCGGCCTGGACTTCCGCGTGATCCACGAGGAGTCGGGCCGGCCCGAGTTTTGCGAGGTCCGCAAGCAAAAGTTCGGCGGCGGGCTGTGGGCCATCCTTGCCCGGACCGAAAAGAGCGGGCATCGCGTGTTCTCCAGCCTCCGGCTGTCCTCCGGCGATCGGATTAATCCCGCACCGGTTGATGAGCCGAACTTCATCGGCTGCCGGTTCGCGCTGCGCCTGAGCGTGGGCAAGCAGACCGGCTTCGATCGCGTGGTCGTCAACTACGCCGAGCGGCGGACCGACCGGACGAACCGGCAGGTCTGGGACC
>DATKWR010000783.1:0-19662 GCA_035529475.1 Sedimentisphaerales bacterium
TCGGCGAGCACAAGCACTTCAAGAGCAAGAATGTCGGCAGTGCAGGCTACATATACCTCCAAGAGCCCGCTTTGTCCGGCCCACCTACGCACTAACCGGATGAACCTATTTCTGGACGCGTGTCGGCTTGACGACTGGCCTGACTGGCTGAAATCTTTCAGGGACTCCTGAGAAGGTCAGAGGGCGGCAAGAACTCATGTGAGGCAAGGTCCCGTCCGTTTGGCCACGATCGAATTCTGTACGATTCCGCTGTTGGTCTGTAGCCGTTGAACGATAGCGCCTCGCCGCGTTTCTACTTCCACGCATCCGATTATCGGACGTATAGTTGTGCCTGTAGAATTACGGTCCGTATTAGTCTCGGTGCTACCGGCGCCCAAGAGTCCGAAAAGAACCTTCGTTGTTTTGCTCTTTTGGGCTTATGGCCGATAAATCCATATCTGCAAGAGAATTGGCCCGGGATGTTTTTGTCGCGCTGCGGCAAAAAAATCCAATAAGATTCCTTGACAGACCTGAGGGACCTCTATTATAAAAGCGCCTCGAAAGTTTGTGAATGTGAACACAAGTACTAAGTTCCAGGTGTGGGGCTATGAGGTACGGTCGAATACCAGATGAAACGATCCGGCGGTTGCCGGGCTATCTTCGGGCGCTGGTCTTCTCGTCGGAGCAGGGCCGGCAGCGCATCTCCAGCCGCACTCTGGCGGACCTGGTTGGGGCCAATCCCTGGCAGGTAAGAAAGGACTTCTCGTATTTTGGTGACTTCGGTACGCGCGGCGTGGGTTATGACGCTGAGAAGCTGGCAAGACAAATCAGAAAGATTCTTAAGCTCGACGTTGTTCAGAAAGCGGCGCTGGTCGGCGTGGGCAACGTCGGCTCGGCGGTCCTGACGCACCCGGGCTTCCGAGTCTATGGGTTCGATATCGCCGTCGCGTTCGATGTGAATCCGAAGAAGATCGGAAGGAAAATCGACCGTGTCGTGATCGAAGATGTTTCGCGGCTGCGAACGCTCAAGAGACGGAACATCAGACTTGGGATCATTGCAGTCCCGCGGCACGCGGCCCAGGAAACGGCCGACAAGCTGGTCGTAGCGGGCGTCAAGGGAATTCTGAATTTCTCGCCGCGCTATATAACGGTTCCCAAGAGGATCAAAGTCATTACTATCGATATCGCGATGGATCTGGCGCGTCTTCCTTATTACATCCCGGCGCGTTGAGATGCCAAATTCAGGTGGGCAAAAATGCAGACGGTCTTTGTCAGTGAGTTGAAGCCTTTATTGGATGCGATTGCCTCGCAGATGGACCTTTATGTCCCGAAGAAAAGCGGCTCGCACTACGTGTTCGACCGGTACGATCCTTCCACGGGTCGGCAGGCGGAATTCAACAACATCCGCGCGTGTATGCCTGTCAAGGAGTTCCTGTTCCCGCTGCGAGAGCTCGCCGCGATTTTCCCCGAGCCCCTTGAGCCCCGGGACATACGGCCTTTTGCCGTCTTTGGATTGAAAGACTGCGATTTGCGGTCCATTTCAATCCTCGATAAGGTGTTCACCGAAGAGGATTTCGAGGACCCGTTCTACGTTACCCGGCGGCAGAAAATGTTCATCATCTCATCCGATTGCTCGGACCCGGCCCAGAGCTGTTTCTGCACCGTTTTGGGCGGCCGGCCTTTTGCGACCGAAGGGTTCGATCTGAACGTTTCGCAGGCCGGCGGCGGCTTTGTCGTCGAAGTCGGTTCGCCGAAAGGCCGGCAGTTCGTTGAGGCCAACGCGCAGCTTTTCACGCAAGCCGGCCCGGACGTCCTCGCCGAGCGCGAAAGAAACAGAGCCAAGGCGGACAAGCAGCTTGAGCAGGTCAACGCCGGGCTGAAGCTCGATGCGCCGGTCAACGACATAGTGCGCAACAGCCGGGATTCGGAAGTTTACGATGCGCAGGCCCGGACCTGTGTCGAATGTCAAGCCTGCACGCGGGTCTGCCCGACGTGCCACTGCTTCTACCTGTATGACGGCAAGCAGCAGGATTACTTCACCAAGATGAAGATGTGGGACAGTTGCATGCGGATGACGTACGCCCAGGTCGCCGGTGGGGAGAACCCCCGCAAGCATCTCGGCGACAGGCTGCGGCACCGCTTCATGCACAAGTTCTCGTATTTTCTCGATCGATACGGCGTCGATATGTGCGTTGGCTGCGGCCGATGCGTGGATGCCGAAGCGGGCCAGGTGGACATCCGCGAGGTGCTCAAGAAGCTGAATGAAGAACTCCACGGTAAGGATAAGACAGAATCGAAAGTTGCACGATGAACCGAAATCTGTACCAACCTGTGAACGGCCAAATCGTCGAGGTGATTGATGAATCTCCGACGATCAAGAGTTTTGTCGTTGAGCCGCAAGAGGAGTTTAGATTCGAGACGGGCCAGTTCGTGGAGCTGACTCTGCCCGGCGTCGGGGAAGCGCCGTTTACGCCGTCGTCGTCGCCGGCCGTTACGAAGAAGATGGAAATCACCATCATGAAAGCGGGGCGGTTGACCGCTCTGCTGCACGAATGCCAGGCCGGGCAGCAGGTCGGTATTCGCGGGCCTTACGGCAATGGCTATCCGATTGAAAAGTTCCTTGGCAAGCACGTCTATATCATCGGCGGCGGCGTGGGCCTGGCGCCCATCAGGTCGCTCTTTCTGACCCTGATCGAGCGAATAGAAGACTTTAAATCGGTGGTCTGCCGGTACGGCGCCAAGACGCCGGCCGATTTCATCTACAAGAACACGCTCTTTGACGCCTGGCAGAAAATCAAGGGCGTCGATATGAAACTGACCGTCGATGTAGCGGACGATCAGTGGAAAGGCCCCGTCGGCGTGGTCACCAATATCTGCTCGCGCAATGACGTGGAGATTGGAAACACCTCGTGTGTGGTTTGCGGTCCCCCGATCATGATGAAATTCGCGACCATGAAACTGTTGGAGTTTGGTTTTGCTCCCGAGCAAATATACCTTTCGATGGAGAAGAACATGAGCTGCGGGTTTGGCAAATGCGGCCACTGCATGCTCGGCAAATATTACGTCTGCAAGGAAGGCCCTGTCTTTACATACGACCAAATAAAGGACTACCCGAATATCTGGGACTAAAAGCAGACTGCACAGGCAGTGAAATACGAGACACGAGACTATGGGTGCGAAGCTAATCATCGATTTGGCAAAATGCAGGATTCAGGATGAGTCCGACGTGCAATGTTCCTACAAGCATCATCCGGAAAACAAAGGAATCGATTCTTTGCTGGAGATGATTCGTTTTGCCTTGATCTGCCGCCGGTGTGAGGCGGCGCCGTGTATCACCGCCTGTCCCCGGGGGGCGCTGGAGAAGGTGCCGAGCCAACATAACGATGCGGGCACCCTCAAGCGTGCGAATATGCTGTGCACCGGTTGCGGCACCTGTGCCATCGCGTGCCCATTCGGAACGATATACACCGATTTGATCCCGTATCCAAGCAGCGTTTGCGACCGGTGCCAAGACAGGCTGCGACCGGGGGAGAAGCCGTTATGCGTCGAGACCTGCCGGGATGGGAGCATCGATTATAAAGACGTCGCCGCAGCGGGTGATTTGGTCGAGGTCTTTGACGGAATTGTCGCAAAGGTTTCCGGCGGCGTTTTGTGGGAGCCGTTTTTGACTAAGAAGGCCAAGAAATGAGTGAACAACTGATGACTATCCTGTTCTGGATTCTCGTTGTGCCCGTGACTGTTGTGCTGGGCCTGGCGGCCTCCTGGATCGTCCGCAAGGTCAGCGCTCTGGTCCAGTGGCGAGTGGGTCCGCCGCTGTTGCAGCCGGCGTATGACGTGATGAAGCTGATGGGCAAGGAAATTCTCGTGCCGCAGGAGGCCCAGAGAATCGTATTTCTGACCGCGCCGCTTGTGGGGTTGGTCGGCGTTCTGCTGCTTTCGGTCATGCTCTGGCGTATCACATTAACGCAAACCACCTTCATGGGTGATATCATAGTGGCCATTTACCTGATGGTGCTTCCTTCGCTGGCATTGATCCTCGGCAGCAGCGCCAGCGGCAGCCCGCACGCCGCGGTGGGCACCGGCCGGGAGATGAAACTTGTCATGGCCTACGAGTTGCCGTTGATCCTGGCCTTCATTGTCGTGATCATCAAGACCGCAGGATCGGTGGAGCCCGGCCAGCAACTTAATTTAGCTGAAATTGCCCGGCAGACGCCGGCTTTCAGCATATCCGGCATGTTGGCCTTCCTGGCGGCTTTGTTATGCGTGCAGGCGAAGCTCGGATTCGTTCCTTTCGATATCGCCGAGGCGGAGACCGAGCTGGGCAGCGGCGTCCTGATGGAATATTCCGGCGCGCTGCTTGCCGTCTGGAAGCTGATGCAGGCGGTGATGCTTGTCGCACTGCCGTTCTTTCTGGGGATGGTGTTTCTCGGCGGCTTCCATGCGAGGGCTGTCTTGCCGAATCACCTGCCTTTTGTTGCGGCGGCTTTGTTGGTTCTGGTCGGCGCGAGGTTGCTGGCGAGCCGCAGCAAGCTGATGGACGTGCTGTCCTTGCTGATTTTCATCGGATTGTGCATCTGGGTGGGGCTTGGCAAGTACGTTTTGATATTGGTGCTGCTGATTCTCATCAAGAATACGAACCCGCGTGTGCGAATCGACCAGGCGATGAAGTTTTTCTGGGTCTATTGCGGCGCCGCCCTGGTCGGGGCGGTTGTGCTTGCATCCATAGGCCATTGGTATGACATCCGCTGGCTGTAAGCCTGCCTTGGGCGAAGCCGAAGGGGTGAAGTTATGAGCGTGAAAATATGGTCGTTGAAAAAATCGGTATGGGTCTTTCACGTCAACACCGGCGCGTGTAACAACTGCGACATCGAGATCGTGAACATGTTGACGCCGAAGTACGACGTCGAGCGGTTTGGCATCAAGCTGGTGGGTTCTCCCCGCCACGCCGATGCACTGCTGGTCACCGGCGTCGGTACCGAACAAGCGGTCATTCGTCTTCGCGAAGTGTATCGCCAGACCTCCAAGCCTTGCGCCGTGTTTCTGATCGGCGCCTGCGCCTGCGGGACCGGCATCTTCAAAGGCGGCTACCACGTCGCCGGGCCGGTGGATGAAATCATTCGGGAAGTGGATCCGGAGGCAATTATCGCCTACGTGCCGGGCTGCCCGCCCAAGCCGGAAGCGATGATATCCGGCGTGGTCAAGGTGCTGTCCGCCCTATAGTTGTGGGATACCAAAGATGCAGCAGGAAGAACTGAAAAACAGGTTATCTGAAATCAAAGACAAGCTCATAGACATTGAGCAGACCACAGACAATAGAATATTTCTTCTGTGCGAAGCCGCAAACGCCTTCAGCGTTGCCAGGTTTCTGTTTGAGGATTTGTCTTTGAGGTTTGTGATTATCACCGGGATCGATTCCGATGATTGCTTTGAGAATCTCTATCATTTCTCGAACGACGCAAGCGGCTGCGTCGTCACGATCAAAGCCTTCATCCGCGACCGCGAAGCGCCGAGCATCGAGTCGATCACGCCCATCGTGGCGGCCGCCGAGTGGATCGAAAGGGAGATACACGACATATTGGGTATCGATTTCAAGAATCATCCAAACCTGAAACGGCTGATTTTGTTCGATGATTGGCCGGAAGGGGTTTATCCGTTGAGGAAAGACGTACAGAAATGAAAAAAACGCTGCAAAAACCGGTTCTCGCGGTCGGTCCGTTTCATCCTTTGCAGGAAGAGATGGAGTTTTTCCAGCTTACCGTTGACGGTGAGACCGTGACCGATATCGACGTGAAAATTTCGTACAACCATCGGGGCATAGAGAAGCTCAGCGAGACGCTGCAGTTCGACCAGATTCCATTCCTGGTCTCGCGTATCTGCGGCATCTGCTCCGCTTCGCATCCTCTGGCTTATATCCAGGCCGTGGAGGAGATTGCCGGCGTGGAAGTGCCCGAACGGGCGCGGTACGTCCGGACCATCATCAACGAGCTCGAACGCATTCACAGCCACCTGCTGTGGGTTGGCCTCGGCGGGCATTTCATCGGTTACGACACCGTTTTCATGTGGGCGTGGAAGTATCGCGAGCCCGTGCTGGACCTGCTCGAAGAGATCACCGGCAATCGGAACAACTATGGCAACGTCAGGGTCGGTGGCTGTAGGGAGGACGTCCCGGACGAGATGGTGCCGAAGATTCTCAAAGAGCTGGACAAAATAGAAAAGAAAACCGACATGCTCACCAAAGCCGTGCTGGATGACCCTGTTCTGCACGCCCGGCTCAAAGGCGTGGGCGTCCTGAGCAAGAATGACGCCGTTCGCTTCGCGGTCACCGGTCCGACGGCGCGGGGCAGCGGAATCGCTATCGACGTACGGCGTGATGACCCCTATGCCGCATACGGCGATCTGAACTGGAACGTCATCAGCCAGCCCGAGGGCGATGTTTTTGCAAAGGCGGTCGTTCGTCTGCTTGAGACCTTCGAGTCGATCAAAATGGTCAGAGAAGCGCTCCAGAAGCTCCCGAAAGGGCCTATTGCGGTGGAGGTCAAGGAGATCCCGCCCGGCGAAGGATGCGGCCGCGCCGAAGCGCCGAGGGGTGAGACGTTTCACTACGTCCGAAGCGACGGTGGGAACCGGCCGATCCGCCACAAGGTCAGGGCGCCAAGCTATGTCAACGTGCCTTCGTTCAAGGCTTCATGCATCGGCCAGCATATCGCCGACGTGACGCTGACGCTGGCCGCCGTCGATCCGTGCTACAGTTGCACCGAGAGACTGGCCGTCGTGGATGGACACCATAACGTCGTACATGATTACGAGGCGCTACTGCACATGAGCCGTGAGAAAACGGCGCGAATCACGAAGGAACTCGGCGCGCCGGAATTCAAGCTGGAGGACGCCTAAGGTGGTAGAGATGAATTTCATGCTGCTGATCCCCGTGTTCCTGCCCCTGGTCGTGGGCTTTGGGATGTTGTTTCTGCCCGCCAGGCTGGGTGTGGTCTCCAGGGCGCTGACGTTGATTATTTCGGGCATCAGCTTTGTGCTGAGTATCTTGATATTTGCCGGTGGGTCTTCTGCATGCATCTGGTCCATTTTGCGGCTGCCCGAGCAGCTTGGCGGTTTCGAGTTGAAGCTGCTGCTGGACGCCAAGCCGCTGGGCGCGTTCATGCTGCTGTTCGCAATGGGCTTCGGTCTGCTGATCACTCTGTATTCGCTCAGATCGGTCGGCCGGGGCATGGCTCGGGCAAATGAGTACTTCGGCGCAATTCTGCTGACCATCGGCGGCTCGGCGGGAATATTACTCTCGAATCACCTGTTGTTTCTGCTGATATTCTGGGAGATTGTCACCGTCTCGCTTTATCTTCTGATCTCGACGGGGGGCAGGAATTCCAACTTTGCCGCCACGAAGAGCTTTGCCATGATCGGCGCATCGGATGCCGCCTTCATGCTCGGCGTCTTTCTGGTCTGGGCGCTGTCGAACACGTTCACCATATCGGATATCAGCCTTGCGACCACATCGGCCATGCCGATCATCGCCTTTCTTCTACTGATGACGGCCGCCATCACCAAGGCGGGTGCCTTACCCTTGCACACGTGGCTGCCTACAAGCGGCGAATCGGCGCCGGCCTCCGTCATGGCGCTGCTGCCGGCGGCGATCGACAAACTGCTGGGAATCTATCTGCTGGTGATTATCGTGCAGGACATCTTCACGGTGAACTCGGCTCTGACCACAATCCTGGCTCTCATTGGCGCCGCGACGGTCATTATCGCCGTGATGATCGCGATGGTTCAGCACAATCTCAAGAAGCTGCTGAGCTACCACGCGATCAGCCAGGTCGGCTATATGATCCTCGGCATCGCCACCGGGACCCCCGTGGGCATCGCCGGCGGGGTCTTTCACATGCTCAACAACGCGATCTACAAATGCTGCCTGTTTCTGTGCGGCGGGGCGGTCGAGCAGCAAGCCGGAACGCCCGAGTTAGACAGGCTCGGCGGTCTGGGCAGGAAGATGCCCATTACTTTTGTTACGTGCCTGATTGCCGCTCTAAGTATTTCCGGCATTCCTCCTTTCAACGGATTCGTCTCCAAGTGGATGATTTACCAGGGGTTGATTCAGATGGGCGCCGAGCAGACCGGCGCGGCGGCGAGGCTGTGGCCCATTTGGCTCACGTGCGCGATGTTCGCAAGTGCATTGACCCTGGCCTCATTTGTGAAGCTCATCCATTCCATATTCCTGTCGCGGTTGCCCGATGATCTGAAAGGTGTGAAAGAAGTCTCCGTATTGCAGAGCTTCCCGATGGTCATACTCGCTGCGCTGTGTGTCTTCTTCGGGGTGTTTTATCACGTGCCTCTGAAGATGTTCATCTACCCGGCTCTGGGCGTAGAACCCGCGCTCAGCACGTGGGGCTCAGGGCTTGCCACAATCCTGATAATAGCCGGCATTGGGCTTGGTGTGCTCATTTGGGTCGTTGCGCGTTTGTCGAAAAATGTCAGAGTTGTGCCCACGTGGACCTGCGGCGAGATTCAGCCCAACCAGCAAATGATTATACCAGGGACACATTTTTACAAAACGGTTTCCCAAATGGGAGGCTTGAGGCAGCTCTATGAGGGGCAGGAAAAGGGATATTTCGATTCGTACGAGCAGGGCGGCCGGTGCGGATTGGTTCTGACGGCTCTGTTGCGATGGCTCCATTCCGGCATCCTGCCGATGTATCTGACCTGGATAGCGCTGGGTCTGTTAATTGTTCTGTTTGTCGTCTGCGGGATTTGGTGAGGTAAACATGGCTGTTTTCTATATTCTACTGATATTCATCATCATCGCGAGTTTGATTGCGGTGGAAACCACCGATTTGCTGAGTGCCGTGATTTGCATCGGTGCGATGGGTTTCGGCGTCTCTTTGATGTTCCTGTTCCTGCGTGCGCCGGACATCGCCATCACTCAGATTGTGGTAGAAGTCCTGGGACTGATTATCCTGATTCGCGCGACGATCTCCCGCGACCTGACGTTTATCAGCGGTGACAAGGAATTTTTCGCGACGATTGTCTCGGTCGTGATTGTCTTCATGATTTTCCTGGCCGGGCTGAAAGTGTTCGAGACCCTGCCTGATTTCGGCACGCCCATTTTTGCCGAGGTTCCGAAGGCCGCTTCGCAAACCTACATCGAAGAAGGATTGGCCAGGACCGGTGCGGCGAACGTTGTTTCGTCGGTGATTCTGGATTACCGCGCCTACGACACACTCGGCGAGGCAACCGTGCTGTTCACCTCGATCATCGGGGCGACCGTCATATTGCGAAGAACCGCCAAACGAAAAACCGACACCTTGCAGCCTGCTTCGCCATCTTAGACGTTCATAGAGGAATCAGACGAATGAAAGGCATGACAATCATCGTAAAGACGATCAGTAGCTGGGTCAAAGTGCTGATTTTCATCTTTGGCATCTACATTATTCTCTTCGGCCACCTGACCCCCGGCGGCGGTTTTGCCGGCGGCGTCATCCTGGCCTCGTCCTACGTGCTGCTCATGCTGGCGTTCGGCGGAGATTTTGTGCAGAAAGACCTGCCTCTGGCGCTCGATTCGAAACTCGACTGCCTGGGGGCCATCATGTTCGTTATGATAGCTATCTTGGGCTCTGTTTTCAGCGGTGCCTTTCTGGCGAACTTCCTCGTTGACAAGTATGGTGCGCCGCTGGAGCTCTTGAGCGCCGGCACGA
Organism: Sedimentisphaerales bacterium; assembly: GCA_035529475.1. Taxonomy (GTDB): domain Bacteria; phylum Planctomycetota; class Phycisphaerae; order Sedimentisphaerales; family Anaerobacaceae. The sequence goes on from DATKWR010000783.1 coordinate 9,678, forward strand.
TACCGCTGTCGAATATCGCGATTGGCCTGAAGGTGGGTGCGTCCCTGTTTCTGGTCATCTTCAGTCTTTCAATCTGCCATAAAGGCGCCGAATTGGACGGCGAATGAAAAAGGAGTGCGAACGATGCCTTATGCGTTGTGCTTTTTACTGTTTGTGATCGGGCTGTACTGTGCCGTCGTCAAGAAGAACATGGTCAAGATTGTACTCGGCATTCTGATCATGGAATGCGCCGTCAATCTTTTCCTGGTGATGCTTGGGTATCGGCATGACGGCGTTGCTCCGATTATCGACAGGGCATACTATGATCCGGGGACGGGGCAGATTGCCGCCGGCTTCATCAATAACTCGGTTGATCCGCTGCCTCAGGCCCTCGTGCTGACATCCATCGTGATCGGCCTCGGGTCGCTGGCGCTGATGATTTCGATTTGTATCAGGATTTATGAAAAGTACGGCACCTTTGACATTACCCAGATAAGGAGGTTGAGAGGATGAGCATTCCGTTGCCCGTCTTTATTGCCATTCCTCTGACGACGGCGTTCGTGCTGCCGATGTTCGGCGCAAAAGGCAAGGCCGCTGCAACGGTCGTCGCCAATCTGGCGACTCTATCGCTTCTTGCGCTGGCTATCGCCTGCATCGGTCAGTCGGGCGTTTATGAAGTGGGCAAGTGGCCCATCCCGCTTGGAATCAACCTTGTTCTCGATGGCTTGAGCTCGCTGATGCTCCTGGCGATCGGCGTCGTCGCCGCCGGGGCGATGCTTTTCAGCGCCGGGTACATGGAGCGATACACGGCCAAATCGAAATATCTGAGCCTGTTTCTGCTGATGGTCGCCGGCATGAACGGGCTGGTCCTCTCAGGCGATATCTTCAATTTGTTCGTATTCCTGGAGATTGCGTCGCTTGCCTCTTATGCCCTGGTCGGTTTCGGCTGCGGGCACGAGGAGCTTGAAGCATCCTTCAAGTACATGGTGCTGGGCACGGTCGCTTCGCTGTTCGTTCTTCTTGCGATTGCTCTGGTGTACGGCAACACCGGCGTGCTCAATATGGCCTACATCTCAAAGGCCGTCCAGAGTTCGGGCGTGAATGCCGGTCTTGGCTTTGCATTGGGCTTATTTATCGTCGGCTTTGGTCTGAAGGCGGCGCTCGTCCCGTTTCATGCCTGGCTGCCCGATGCGCACCCCTCGGCTCCGGCGCCGATTTCTGCAATGCTCTCGGGCGTGCTGATCAAAACGCTTGGCGTTTATGCTCTGGCTCGCGTGGTGTTCAACGTCTTCGGTGTCTCGGTCGAGGTCGGATGGCTCTTGATTGTGCTCGGAATTCTGAGCATGGTGGCCGGTGCCTTTCTGGCCATAGGGCAGTGGGACATCAAACGCCTCATGGCCTATTCGAGTATTAGCCAGATCGGCTATGTGGTCTTGGGTATAGGTCTCGGCGCCCTGTTACTTGCCAGAGGGGACAGCCTGGCCTGGGCTTCTCTGGCCATCTTCGGCGGTCTGTTCCACCTCGTTAATCACGCGGTTTACAAATCGCTGCTGTTCCTGACCAGCGGCTCGGTGGAAATGTCCACCGGCACGCGAGACCTCAGAGAAATGGGAGGGCTCGCGGCGAAATTGCCGTTTACCCGCACCGCGTGCACCGTTGCGTCGGCATCGATTGTCGGCATCCCGCCGTTCAGCGGGTTTTGGAGCAAGCTGATTCTGATCATCGCAGCGGTCCAGGCTCACTTTTACTGGATCGCCGCTGTCATAGTCTTTGTGAGCCTCTGCACGCTCATTATGTATTTGAAAGTGCAGAGATATGCTTTTCTTGGCGAGCTGCCGGAGAATCTCGAGCGGATTGAAGAAAGCCGCGGGACCATGCGTGTCGCCATGGTGTCTCTGGCCTGTCTGTGCGTGCTCATGGGCTCGCTCGTGCTGGTTCCCGGTTTGAGGGATGCTATCCTCGAACCGGCCGTCAAGGTCCTGACCGATGGGGTCAAGTACTCGGCCATAGCTGGAATGTGATAAGTGGACTTCTGCAAAATTGGAGTTAGGCATATATGAGACGAGTGATCTATTTCGTTTTAGGTTTTGTGATCTGGATTCTGCTGACCTGGCCCGTCGTTGACGGCAAGATTGACGTTCAGGTTGTGGTTGCCGGTTTGATCGCTTCGGTCCTGGTGGCGGTTCTGTTCCACGAGATTCTGCCGAAGGAGCATCACGTGTTCATTTCGCCCGTGCGGATATTCTGGTTCCTGGTCTATGTGCCGGTATTTGCCTACTACGTCGTCAAGGCGAACATGGATGTTGTCTATCGCGCGTTGCATCCGAAGATGCCGATAAGGCCCGGCATCGTCAAGATCAAAACGGAGCTGAAAACCGAATCCGCCATCACGGCTCTGGCCAATTCCATCACGCTGACTCCTGGGACCCTGACCGTGGATTTGACAGATGATGGCTACTTATACGTCCACTGGATCAATGTCAAATCGGACGACGTGGAGCAGGCCACAAAGCTTATCTCCCAGAGGTTCGAGTGGTTCTTGAAGAGGATTTTCGAATAGGTGTCCGGCTGGCGCGCCGGCGCAGAGGTGACTATGGAGACATTGGCACTGGTATTTTACATCGGATTGTTTATATGTTGTTTCTTATGCCTGTACCGCATCGGCCGGGGCCCGAGCGCGCCGGACAGGACCGTCGCGATTGACATCCTGGGCACGGTCATCGTCGGGTTCTGTGCCATTCTCGGGCTGGTGACCGGTAAGGATTTCTATCTCAACATCGCTCTGGCCTGGGCCCTGCTGAGCTTCATAGGGACCATCGCCCTGGCGAAATTTCTGGAGGGCCGAAGTTTCGATGACTGACATCATAGGTTACATCATGGTCGTAATCGGTATTTTGTTTAGCATATTCGGCTGCATCGGGCTGGTTCGATTTCCCGACGTCTATAACCGGCTCCAGGCGGCGACGAAATGCGTCACTCTGGGGACGATTGTCCTTCTGGCCGGCGTCGCACTGGCCGACGGCTGGGGTCCCACGGGCGCCAAAGCGATTATCTGCGCCGTGTTCATCTTGATTACCTCGCCGACCGCCGCCCACGCCATTGCCAAGGGCGCCCACGCTTCCGGCGTGGAGCTGTGGGAGCACAGCGTCGTGGACAAGTACGCCGAGCAAATCGAGAAGTGACAATCCATAACCGAGAAGGAGTTTGACATTGCGCTTGCCAAAATTGAGAGAATTGAAAGAAGCGGTCACGGCGGTCCTTTCGCCGCGGTTTACCACTCAGTTTCCCGCCAAGCCCTGCGTCGTGCCCGAAAAGTACAGGGGCAAGCCTGAATTTGACTTGAACACCTGTATCGGCTGCGGGGCGTGCGTGAACGTGTGCCCTTCCAGCGTGTGCCTGACCATGACGGACGATCTCGATGCGAATCCGCCCGTCAGAAGGATCACGCTGAGTTACTACACGTGTATCTTCTGCGGCAACTGCCAGGACAACTGCACGACTGAGACGGGCATCAAGCTCTCGAACCAATGGGACCTGGCCACGCTCGATAAAGAGAGCCAGGTCGAAACCCACGAATTCGAGCTGCAACTGTGCGAGAAATGCGGAGCGCTGATAGGCACAAAGAAGCACCTCGTCTGGCTGTACGAGAAGCTCGGCCCGCTGGCTTATACGAACCCTTCGCTATTGCTTGCCAAGAGCGGCGAATTTTGTAGTGTGGATGGCCCACCGGTCAGCGATGGTGGGGCGAGCCCCACCCTAAGCCGGGCAGACGTTCACAAACAGACCGCCGCCGAAGAGGGCGTCCAGGCTCACGATTTCATGCGAATCCTGTGCCCCAAGTGCAAGTGCGAGCTGAACATTCGGCTGTGAGTGTGGTATGATCGCAGACCGGGAACTCGTTGAGCAGCTTGATGGACTCCGCGGTTCACGAACGCTTATTGTCGGAATCGGCAACACGCTCAAAGGGGACGATGGGGCCGGGCCGCTGGTCTGCGAACGGCTCAAGCGTCTGAAAATCTCGGCCGACTTGATTGATGCCGGCACCGTTCCCGAAAATTACATCCGGCCTATTGTTAAAAAAGCCCCGAAGAATCTGCTTGTTGTCGATGCCATGGACTTCGGCGCCCGGGCGGGAATGGTCGGAATATTCGAGCCTGAGCAACTTCACGCCCACGCGTTTTCAACCCATGCGCTCTGGCCCGGCCTGTTTGTCGAGATGATCCGTCGGGACTTGGACGTTGATGTGCGTTTTGTTGGTATTCAGCCTGCACAAACACAGTTTGGACAGACGGTTTCTCCCCCGGTGGACGAGGCGATTCAACAGCTCTGCCGCGTCCTTGCGGAGATTTTCCCGCCGGGATGAATGCAGTCGGCTTCTTGTGTCCGGAGCCCGCCGATAGATTCACTTAAGCAGACACACGGCCTTGCTCAAGTCGCCCTCTGAGTCGAACGCGACGTGAATGATGGCCCGGTTGCCGATCGCCGCGCTGGAAAAACCTCGAAGATTGAGTCCCGCCTCGGCAAATTGCTTGGTCAGCTCAGCGCCAAATCCCGGCTTGTTGCCCGTCGAGATCCGGATTCCGTGCAGCGACTTGGTCTTCTCAAAACCAGCTTTTCTCGCCGCCCTTATCTGCCTGGGGCCTTTGATGGGCGTGACGAAGACAACACCGGTTCCGGGGCACGCCGATGACCGGCGGGCAATGACGAATTCCAGGTCGGCCCCGGCCTGGGCGAGCGCATCCAGCTTCTGCGCCAATCCGCCGGGCCGGTCTTCCATGCTGGCAGCCCATACATCGACACGACTGACATCAAGTTTCATGATACGTTCTCCATAACTTCAGTGAAAACTCGCAAAGAGAATTTTGTAACCACAGTCCCTATAAGTCTGACGATTGTGGCAGTTCTTGTCAATGATTCTGCCAGTGAAACCGGGGGAGTACTAAAGAAAACAGGGCCTACACCGAGGTTATTCGGTATAGGCCCCAAATGGATACGTAACTACTTGGTTATGTGCCGGCTATTCACCAGGCACAAACAATCAAAACCTTCCAGACAGCCGATGACTACCGATACAGGCGGATGTCGTCAATGTATGCCGTGCCCGTACCGCCGACGACGGTCGTGTTGCCCGGGGTACCGAAGCCAATCGTAATGCTGGTCACGTTAGTCAGGCCGGTACCCTGGCCCGCAAACGTCGATAGCGGGATAATCCACTCGGTGTATGTGGTCAACTGAGCCGCATTGGCGTTCGTATGATATACCGGCGCCTTGCCATTGATGGACACGTAGATCCGCTCGGCGGCGTTGGCCGTATCGCCTCTGAACCACAGCGACAGGTTCCCTACGCCTTCGCGGGTCCAGTCGCGCCCGGCCGTCAGCGTTCTGGTTGCCTGAGAACTCATGCGATTGTTGTTGTACAGCACCGGCATCGCCTGATTGCCGCTATGGACATAGGCCGCCCTGGTCTCGGCAAACGGAGGATTCAGATTGCCGACCTGGGATCCGTTGGTCGCAGTTCCATAACCGTCGATCCACGTCAGATAGATCCTGCTGCTTCCGGCTTCACCTTCGTTGATGTCGTTGTAGGACTCGAAATCGTCCACAACCAGGTAGTTGGCCACCGAGAAGCTCCAGACGGCGCCCGTACTGACGGTTCCATCGGCCTTGACCTCGTCGATGCGCCAATAATACGGCCCGGTGCCCCAGGCAAGGACCTCGGTGGGCGTGTAGCTGGCCAGCGCCCGACGGCCTCGATAGACGCCCGTCGTATCGGAAGCGTTGGCGCTCTCGACGGCGCCCTGATCCGTCCCGAAATAGACGTCGTGCTGTGTTGCGTTATCGCCCGGCGACCAGGTCAAACCCTGCTTTGCTTTTTCCAGGTCCACGGTTGAATCCTTATCCGGGTTCGGGTTCCAGGCAAGCAGCGGATCGCCCCGCATCAGCAGCTTGACCTCATCCGCCGTCAGGGCCTTGTTGTAGATGCGGAGTTCGTCCACCGCGCCCATATAGAAATCGCTGGGCGTCGAGCTGTCCCATTCCTGTCCGATGGACCAGCGGGTCACGGAGTCTAAAGTGAAGGTGGCTGAATACGTGCCGATTTGAACTCCATCGACGTAGATATATCCCGTGGATCCATTCCGGACGTACGTCAACATATGCCACTGGTCGTCATTGACGACGGAGGAGTAATCTGCCGAGGCGCCATCATAGACATACGCCCCCCCGTTACGAACGCCAAACATAAGAGGGTGACCGCTGGCGCTATCGTTGCATGTAATCACATTGCCCTCTCCGCCCTGTATGGTCTTGATCCATATACTGAGCGTGATGTTTGTGCCTGTGATGTCGTTGACGACACCGTCGATTGCAACATAATCGGAGCCGTCCAAATACAGCGCGCCGTCCATGACCCCGTCGATCCACTCCGGGTCGCCGCCGAACGTACCGTCGTTGCCGTAGCCGGAGAAGTCAAGGGCTTTGTTGCCGAAGCCCTCATCGAACTTCCACCAGCCGACAAGGTCCGGATCGGTAATCGTTATGTCCGCCAGCGTTGTGAAGCTCCAGACGTCGCCTTTGTACGTGTTCAGACCATCAAACTCATCGACCCGCCAATAATACGTCGTGCCCTTTGCGAGGGGGCCGGAAGGGGTATACGTTGCGGGTGCCTGCCGGGCGCCGCCGGTGGTGGCGTTGTTCACATCGTCGAACGTGTTGCCGAAATAGACCGTGTGCAATTTTGCCCCAAAACCTGCCGTCCAAGTCAACTTCACATCCATGGGTGCATATTTGGCGCGGTTCCGCGGGACCGGGGCATAAGCCTTCCGCGGTGGAATCGAGAAACTCCAGACGGGGCCCTGGTACTTCGTCGTACCGTTGGCTTCAACTTCATCGACTCGCCAGTAGTATGTCGTACCGGGAGTAAGGCCATTGGGATAAGGATCCTCAGGCAGGCCAAGACCAGCCATGAAGAAGGGCAAGGTCTGGTTGCCTCGGAAGGCATCGGCGGCGCCATTGGTTACATCGTCCAGGTTGTCGCTGAAATACACATCGTGTGTGACCGCCCCGTCTCCAGGAGACCAGCCAAGGCTCACCCATGTTTCAGGGGAAGTGGCGCCATCGGCCGGCAGAGGGTTTTCGGCTTTCACGAATGTCGGTTCGATACCGTTAGCCAGACTCAATACATGTTCTGCCGGCAGAGGGCGGTCATAGAAGCGGGCATCGTCCACCGCGCCGGTGTAAAAGTCACTTGGGCTGGAAGAGTCTGTAGAGTCCCATTCCTGGCCTATCGACCACCGTGTTTCACCCAGCACAGAAATGCCCGTGGCAAACGTGCCCACTTGAACTCCATCTGAGTAGATATAGGCGGTCGTTCCGTCCTTGACAAACGTCATCATATGCCACTGGTTGTCATTGATGGCGGGAGGGAACTGATGTTCAGGACCGTCATCCACCCATATATTCCCGCCTCCTTTGATGCCAAACTGAAAGACGTGATTGGTGTTCGTGTTGGAGGCAATCACGTTGCCCTCGCCGGTCTGCGTGCTTTTGATCCATATACTGAGCGTAAAATTGTTGCTTGTCAGGTCCCCGACTACGCCGTCAATTGCGACATAATCATCACCGTCGAGGTTCAGGCCGTTCGAGAACTTACCGGGCACATAAGTCGGGTTGCCTCCAGCGATGCCGTGGTTGCCCAAACCGGAAGAGTCCTGCGTGTTTCCGTCAAACTTCCACCAGCCAATTAGACGAGACCTGTCCGCAGCACTGGCTGTGTTTTGCACAAGCAGACTCAACGCAAGAGCAAGAGCAGCCACGAAAAACAGTTTCCTACACATGGTCGTAATTCTCCACATTTCTAAAGAATCCTTAAAAAGGTCGTGCTTTGGCCACGCACCAAAGCGGTCACAAATCAATCTTGTTTGTTGCTGCAACTTTTCAGATAGAGCCGCCCTCGAAAAGTCTTTAAGAGTCGTCGCTACCTCCTTTCTTAACTCACCAGGCCCATGGCGGGCAGTTCATCAAAATGTCGCTATCCGGAAAAACCACGGACACTTCGCCTCCTGGAAGTGCGGAAAAAACCGCAGGCTCCAACCAAACTTGTTTATACCAGATTGAATGACACGGTGTCAAGGGAAAAACCTTTTTTCAGACCACAGACCACAGGACCTTTGCAAAGATCCTATTCAAGCAAAAACACTGCCGGAAAGACCCGCCGCTCCTATGGGGCCGAGGGGGATTTAGAATGCAGGCCCGTCGAGATAGTGTGGAATCAGACGGGTTTCAGAGCTATAATCTCAGTTCTGAGCCTTATGGCCCAGTCAGGTTCACCGTTCGTAGACACTCGGAGAGCTAATGAGCGACACGAGTATTCTGTTGAAGGCGTACTACGAAGCCCTGTATGAGCAGCTCCAGGCCCGCAAGGAACTGCTGGCGGACAGGATAGAAGAGCTGCTGACTGCGGAAATTGCGGCTCGTGCCTTCGGGGATTTCGGGCGAGAGAAATACGCCGCGTACAAAGACGCATGCCTGGCTTTTGTTGATGAGCGCATCGAGGCTTACAATCCGATCGGTATCCAGTATTTGTACGACCGGGACAGAGCCGGGAGTGCCTTTGAGCTGGAGCTGCAGCTCGATTGGTACGACAGCCGGGCGGAGTTTGCCGCTCTGGTTCAAGCGGCCCGGGAAAAGGCCGAACCCGATGTGACGGAATCGCGATTACGGCGGCTGGCCGAGGAGTTGATCGAAAAGGTCGGGGCATTCCCCGATAAGAGCATTAGCGCCGCCTACGAGGCCAAGCCGGGCCTGAATAAGCTGCCCGATTACATCGTCGCCAGAACAATTGAAGAAATCATTGCCTGAGCAGGGCGATGGAGTTTTCGACTTTTTTTGTTTTTTGGGGTTTGCGCTTGTGCTTAGACATTGCTTTGCTTACCTTTACGGGGTTGTGCTGATGTTAGTCGCCTCCGTGGAGGCGCAGCCGTCCTGTATCGCTATGCAGGGATAAATCGTGCGGTTCACAAACTCGATCAAACATGTCTTGGGATTCTGAGGAAGGAGATTACCTATGCAGTCTCTGACACGTCGAACGTTCATGAAAAGCTCAATCGCCACGGGGGTCGGTCTGACGTTGGCCGCTCCATTTTCCCGCGTGCGCGGGGCGAACGACGCCATTCGCGTGGCCGTGGTCGGCATCAACGGGCGGGGCGGCTCTCACATCAGCGGGTTCGAAGAGATCGATGGCGTGGAGGTTGCGGCCCTGTGCGACGTCGATCGCAAGGTTCTGGAAAGCAAGGCCCGTGCATTCGAGAAGAAGTACAGCCGCAAGCCCGACACGTACGTCGATATTCGCCAGATGCTGGAGAACAAGAATATTGATGCCATCTCCATCGCAACACCGAATCACTGGCATTCCCTTGCGACAATCTGGGCCTGCCAGGCGGGCAAGGACGTTTACGTCGAGAAACCGTGCAGCCACAATATCTTCGAGGGCCGCAAGTGCGTCGAAGCCGCCCGCAAATACAATCGGATCGTCCAGCATGGCACCCAGAGCCGCTCGAGCAGGAACTGGGCAAAACAGATAGCCGCCGTCCAGAGCGGCAAGTACGGCAAGCTGCTGGTCTCCAAGGGCGCTGCCTCCAAGAACGGCAAAGGTCGATGGAGCATCGGCTTTATGCCGACCAAGGAGCCGCCGGAGAACATCGACTATAATATCTGGCTGGGCCCGGCTCCGCAGCAGGCGTACCACGAGAATCTCGTTCACTACAACTGGCACTGGTTCTGGGACACCGGCAACGGAGAGATCGGCAACCAGGGCGTCCATCAGATGGACATTGCCCGCTGGGCGATTGGCGATTCGGCCCTTCCCAACAGCGTAATCAGCATGGGCGGCCGCTGGGTGAACTCGACGGAAGGACACCCGCCTTTCACGGATCAGGCCCAGACCCCCAACTGCCAGTTAAGCATCATGGACTTTGGCGGGCCGCTGCTTGTCTTCGAGGTCATCGGT
>DATKWR010000784.1:0-2230 GCA_035529475.1 Sedimentisphaerales bacterium
CAAATGCGGCGCCGGCTACAACCACCGGCCCGAGGACGGCAAGTGCCGGGTGACAGACGACGACGATTTTCCATGTATGGGAAAGGTGCAGTGATATGGCGAGGGCCAAGGACACCAAGACGGGAATGAGACTCAGTTACTCCCAGGTGGTACCCCAGATACCATACCGAGTAGCGATGGGCTTGCGGTCCATGATGGCTAGGGGACGAACTCGCTATGGTATTGACGGCATGAACGTCTGCTCGGACGGTTTCACCGTCACTGACGGGAAGCGGCTACTACACATCACAGAGAACCATCGCGTCCCGCCGGGGACATACAAGATCGGCCGAGACGGATGGCTGTGTGGGCCGCTTGATTTGGGGTCGTTCCCGGAGTGGCGGTCGGTCTTACTCCCCCGGAAAAAGCAGCGGGTCATCTGGGAGGGGGATATCCAGGATCCGTCTGATACCGCAGCGGCCATCTGGGCTATCAGTCGGACTGCCGACACCGCCATGTATTTGGAGATTTGGTTCTCTGCCGTCAAGGCAATACGCGCCCTGCGAGCGGGCAGGGTCACTATCGCCTGCGAGAAGGGCAAAAAGAAGGACAGCCTTATCCAGATCATGGGCGACATGGGCGACCAGCGAGGCACTTCCTTTACCTACATTCAGATGCCAATAGCTATTGACAGGAAGGAGAAGTGATATGAGATGGAGTGCGATACTCGCGTTGGTCGCGGCCCACAAGCATGAGGCCAGGGCCGTTGCTCCGGCTGTTGAGGGCACGACGTACCGCAGCAAGACACGGCGGCGCGGGGGCGTGACGATGGTCGGTATCCCCAACAAAATCCGCAAGCGGCTGGGCAGATAAGGAGAAGTGATATGACGTGGATTGCAAAGTTGTTGTTCCCCTGGCTGTTGACCAGGGCCATGAAACTCGGGGCGCGGGCGTTCGGTAAAGTGGACACCGTCTCGCACGCGATCCTGAGCCGTCGCTGGATGTGGCAACATGCTTGGTCTCCGATCATTAACAAGATGCGGGCGAGCGAGACGAAATTGGACGACCCCCTGATTGCATTCGTTTACACAAATCAGGCGTGTTGCCTGGACGACGGGAGCGCGCTCGAGAAAATCGTAACGATCCAGCAGTATCTCGCCGCCGGTGATATCGCCGACGCCGTTATCCAGTTGAGAATACTGCGAACGATGCTCGGACTAGACGACAAGTAACCCAAATAGGAGTGACATCGAATGGCAAGGAAGAAGAAAGTCAAATACAACGTGGGGCCCTGGGGCGTGATGGACTTGGCGGTTCTGAAGAAGTATTTCCGCAATGAGTCGACGCGGAAACTGGCCGAGGAACTGAATCGCCCCTATACGGCCGTTCGCAAGATGGCGTCCCGGCTGGGGCTGCGCAAGAGCAGGCGGCACATGAAGAAGTTGGGCAAGTTGGTATGATCCTTCTCGCCGTCGATCCAGGTTCGGAGTTCTCAGCGTACGTTGTGCTTGACAGCGGCGTGATTGTCGCCAAGGCGAAGGTTCCTAATCACAAGTTGCTGGGTGCGTTAGGCTATGAACTGTTACCGGATCGCATGGCTATCGAGATGATCGCCTCTTATGGGATGCCGGTGGGGGCCGACATATTCGAGACGTGTTTCTGGATCGGTCGGTTCTGGGAGAGGGCGTTGGGCTGGCCTATCGACTGCGAGCGCGTCTACCGCAAGGACGTCAAGATGTTCCTGTGCGGGTCTACGAAGGCCAATGACTCCAATATCACTACGGCTATCGTGGATATCTACGATCCCCATCGGCGGTTTGGCAAGCACGGCAAGGGAACGAAGAAGAACCCGGGACCGCTGTTCGGCTTCGCCAAGGATATGTGGGCGGCGATGGCCGTGGGCCTGTATGCGACGAGAGACGACTGAGGACTGAACGATGACTGAACACATAATCATTCATGCGTACGTAACCAATCCGGCTCATGGCCTGTTCAAGAGCACACATAATGACAGGGCAGAGTGTGGGGTCGTCTCGTGCTCTGCCAGCGAACGATGCGGGTTGTATAGCAGCGGGCAGTGCTGTTGTCTGGGTGGCTGGCTGTTGGCGAGACGGTGCCCCTACGGCAAAGCCACAACATTCTCGGGACACACCAGGCGGGCCCGGAAATACAGTGCGTGGATCGCTGAAAAGAAGAAGCAATATGCCGACGTACTGAACAAGCTGAATCATCACGTCCGCAAGATAGCCCG
>DATKWR010000785.1:0-2484 GCA_035529475.1 Sedimentisphaerales bacterium
GAAGTTCTCGGGGCTGTCGGCGCCGCCCTTGAGGAAATACTCGCCGTTACCGGCGTATTTGAGATAGTGCTCGCCGACGTACTGGAGCATTCCTTTGGCGCGGTGGTCCCGGCCGGTCTTGTCGCTCTCGCCAATTTCCAATGTCCCCGTGACGCCGTCGAAAGCCGCTCCCGTGCCGGCCTTGCGATCGCTGCTCAGCGCGATATCAGGCCCCGTGCGGAAGGAGGCGCGAAACGACCATCGGCCCACCTCATCAGGCGCAAAATGCACCCGCCATTTGCTGCCCGACGTTGCGCCGCTCTGAACGGCATTGCCGTCGGCGGCGTAATAGCCCTGGACAACGTAGCGTTTCGTGCCTTTGACGAACGTGACGCTCAGCCGATAATCGCGGAAGGGATTCGGCTCGGCTGTTTCGCTCGTTTGCGGCCCGTCGAAGGTGATCGTCACGTTGTGCCACTTCTTCAACTCGCCCAAAACCTCGTGTTTCTTGCCCGCACCGTAAGCACAGGCCCCGGCTGAAAATGCAAAACACATCGCAATAATTGAGATCAATCGATACCGTTTCATCTTTCTGCTCCTGACAAATGAGTGAATCATGTTGCGATATCTTACAAAGCCGCCGGGGATATTTGCAATAGATATCTTGAGGCGGAGAATCAGCAGTTCGTCATCAAAATGCGCGCAAAAAAAAGGCCGGACCAACTCAATCCGGCCTTTTCTCTGCTACTACTGTGTCGTATGTTTCATTACGGCTTCTCAAGCTCGGCCAATTTCTCGGGCGAGACCGTCTCGGCGTGCAAATCGCCGTAAATGACGCGGTATTCGCTGTCGGACAGCTTCCAGCGCATCAGGACCTGATCCGTGTCTTTGGGCGTAACGGTCTGGCCGTAATAGGTGGGGTCCTCATTGTCCTCGACCAGTTTTTCATAGAAGAAGGCCGGTCCCATGATTGACATCAATTCGCTGGTCAGCTTTGCCTTTTCATCATCGGCGAGGTCATCGATGGAATCTATATCAAAACCTATAAGTTTCCTGGTCTTCTTGTTAAGGCTTACGGCGTCTAAATTGTCCGGATATTCCCCGGCAAGACTCGCAAAAGCTCTCAAGCCCTTAATAGCGTTGTCTTCGTTAGGAGCAGGAACGGTGACCTCTCCAAATGACAGATAGCCCTCTGGTATGACGGGCCTGAAATCATCTGCGTTCACGGCCACGTTCCAGCGGAAGTCATAGCTGACCTCCTGTATGCGCAACCCGCTTCTCGTTACAATATCCTCCTCTACTCGCACAGGCAGAAAGGTATCCACATCCACCCATAGCTTGACATCAACCTTTTCAGGTTTTCCCTCAAAATCAGCTTGTCCCATAAAGCCGCCCTCGTAGGCTGAATCTGTGGTCCGGAATCCTTCGACCGTAAACCCGTCAATTACCGATTGTCCCAGACTGGTGTGGCTACAACCGAGAATTTGTTTAACTATGACGCGTGGATCATTATATTCTGCTTTGTAGTGTTCGAGCTTCAAACCATCAAATTTCACCCGAACGTACATTCTTCTTTCATGCACGACGTAAATCGTGGAATTTTGTTTAGGCAGGAGATATACATCGCCGGCTTTAGTTTCATTATTGTTTGGATCGACCGTTGTCGAGGTGTACTTGATCCCATGTTCTTTTGAAATCAATACGGTGCTTTTCGTATCCGTACGGGTTTCTGGAGTTGTTATTGTTGATCGCACCTGATACGTGTATGCTTTGACTTGTTCGATTCTGGCGAGCACATCCGCCAGGGCAATTCCTGATTGCGTGCCTCTCCACAGCGACAAGCCTATCAAACACGCGATCGCCACAATCGCTGCGGCAGCAAGTTTGGTTAATGGACTCTTCATAATTGTTCTCCCAATTCTCGGTCGTGTCACGGCTGGTGTTCTCTTGGATTCTTCCAGTGCATGCAGCATGTCTTGACGCACTCGCTGATCCATCTGGACGCTGGTTTTGTCTGACAACTTCTGAATCAAGCGTTCTATATTCTCTGCCGGTCTCATTCTTCCACCTCGCTGTTCAATAGCGACCGCAGTTTGTCTAATCCGTATCGATATCGGGCGTGAATCGTGCTGACCGAGACGCCTTGCGCTTTTGCCATCTCCCGGAATTTCATGCCGCCTCTGACATGCAGCAGGACGGCTTCGCGCTGCTCGTACGGAATCTGGCGCAGGGCCTCTCTCAATCGCATGATGTCCTCGGCTTCGGCGGCATCCTGCTGCGGGTTCTCGCGAGCCGCAATGGCCGGACTGGCTTTGTCCTGAACCCTGGCCCATCGCGTCCTGGCCCGGATTCGGTCTCGCGCGGCGTTGACCACGCTCGTGGCTAAGTAGCCCTTGAGGCTTCCCGTGAGCTGAAATTGCCTCGCCAACCGCGCAAACGCCACAAAAGCGTCGTGCACGATGTCTTCCGCCTCGGCCTGCTCGCCCAGAAGGCCCTTCGCCAGCG
>DATKWR010000786.1:0-7181 GCA_035529475.1 Sedimentisphaerales bacterium
TTTATATCCAGCGTGCTTTCGTCAAGAATCTCTTCGATATTGAACATGTCGCAATTCACACCAGAGTCCTCCGCAAAAGCGGTGGTAGAGGCTGCGACAATCATAAGAGCGGCGAGAATAACCAGCGATGCCATTAGTCTAATTCTATCCATTTCAATGTTCATTTCTTCCCCTTTACACGGATGTACCACAAGAAAAAAGCGATCAATAAAACCTGTCTTCTAAATAATTACGTATCTGTTTAGCGAGTTGACCGGCCGACGCAACAGGCCATCTATTCAACATGGTATTCTACCCCCCCCACGATGCAAGCATTTTTTCGTAAACAACTCATCCTTATCGGCCCTCCTTGCCGAACTACTCTGTGGAGTAGGGGGTCACACCTACACATTTCACATTTCGACTTGACGGTGTCTGGCGAACGATGAGAGTGTCCGGCACTCTTTTTGTGACGGTCCCCGCGTGATGGGCAAGGTCCCTCGATGGAGTTTACCCTGAGCGTAGTCGAAGGGCTCGGGACGCCCGCGCGCAGGCCCGTACGGCGCGGACCGCGTGCTCGGAAAGGTCCTTCGGCTGCGCTCAGGACGCCTGCGCTCCCACGCCGAAACGGCATCGACGGGGTGCTCGGCGAATACGACGGCAATAACAACCTGCTGCGCAAATACATCTACGGCCCGGGCATCGACCAGCCTGTCTGCATGTTGCCAAATCCGGCTTCAGACGGAATCGAGGTGGCCGTCGAGGACGCCAACCACCCGAACCCCTACGTGTTCGCGGGTGTGCGTTACGATATCGAAATTGGCTTGTACTACAACCGCGCGCGCTACTATAATCCCTTCACGGGCCGATATCGACGGTGGTCTGTCCTGACGAACCTTCAGAGTCTGAAAAAGAGAAAGGATCATTCAATGAATTCATACGCAAAGAAAGGGGCCACCTCTCGCCGCGAGTTCCTCGTGCAGACTACCGGGGCTCTGGCCGGAGCGTCGCTGGCCAGCGCTATTGTCGCGAGGGGCAACGTCGCCGAGCAGAATACGATCAAGGTCGCGCTGATTGGTTGCGGCGGGCGCGGGACGGGCGCTGCCGCCAACGCCCTGTCAACCAGAGGACCGACGCAGATGGTCGCCATGGCGGACGTCTTCGAGAGCCGTCTTGCAAACAGCCTCAAGAATCTCTCCAAGCAGTTCGGCAAGCAGGTCAATGTGCCCCCGGACCGGCAATTCCTCGGTCTTGACGCCTATCGCAGCGCCATCGACGCTATCGCACCGGGTGGGGTGGCTGTTTTGGCGACGCCTCCGGCGTTCCGGCCCATCCATCTTGAATATGCGGTCGCCAAAGGCTGCCATGTTTTCATGGAGAAATCATTTGCGGTCGATGCCCCGGGTATTCGTCGCGTGCTCAAGGCCGGAAAGGAAGCTCAGAAGAAGAATCTCAAGATCGCAGGGGGTCTGATGAGCCGCCACTACAAACCGCTCGAAGAGGCGGTCCAGCAATTGCACGACGGAATTATCGGCGAGGCCATCACCTGTTGGGCCTACCGCGAGCACGCCCCGGTGGGATTCGCCGCCAAATCGCCCGGTATGAACGAGCTGGCCCACCAGATCCGCAACTACCACTGTTTCACGTGGCTCAACGGCAGCTTTATTCTGGATTGGCTGATCCACAACATCGACGTGTGCTGCTGGTGCAAGGGCGGCTGGCCTGTTTCTGCCCAGGGGCAGGGGGGCCGGCAGGTCCGAAGCCAGCCCGACCAGTTGTTCGACCACTATTGCGTGGAGTACACATTTGCCGACGGGACGCGGCTGCTCGCCCAGGGCCGGCATATAGACAACTGCTGGGGCTTTTTCGGAGACATCATCCACGGTGCAAAAGGATCGGCTGAATTGGGCGAAGGAATTCCCCAGCCTCGCATTTTCAAAGGCCACCGGCAGACGCCTGAGAACGTGATCTGGCGGTACGAGGGACCCCGCTGTGATGCCTACCAGGTCGAGCATGATCTGCTGTTCGAAGCGATCCGGCAAGACAAGCCCTACAATGAAACCGAACGCTCTGCCCACGCTGCGATGGCGGGCATCCTTGGGCGGATGGCGGCCGAGTCCGGGCAGATGATCACGTGGGAGCAGGCGATGGCGTCTGATCTGGAGCTGGCGCCGGGCCTGGATTCTTACACGATGGATTCTAATCCGCCGGTCAAGCCCGATGCCCAGGGCCGCTATCCGATTGCGATGCCCGGGCAAACAAAGGTGCTCTGAGAGCATGCAGGTCGGGACAACGGGCCGGATGGAGGATGGATTGCTTTCGCACATTCCATCGAGGCCTGCAGGAATAAGTCGAAAAAAAAGATGTTACCTATCCTGGAATTCTCGGAACAAGCTGTCAGTAAATACGTAGCTCACCGTTTGGGTTCCCTGCACCCTGTTGCCGGGGGACCAGGGTGGCTTTGGATCAACCGGTTTTGAACGGCGCTGCGCCATTCTTACCGGTGCTCGGCTGTGAGCTGGCGTCCGACCCCCTATCCATTGAAAAAAATTTTACTTTTTCCGATATATTGTATTGACCGTGCAGTCGGGAATAACTATGTAGTCACATTAATAGATGAATATTACTGTCGGCACTTTGCCGATAATGCAATGTTGTCAGTGCGGGTACCGGCCAGTCTCTCGATGAGCTGGTGAAAGCTATGTTGCGAGTCAGTAGCCGGCCGCGTTTGCTTTAACGGTTTTTGAGACAAGATAAAGAAAGGAGATAGCACCGATGTCCATGCGTTCCGCAAGCGAAGGAGATAACGCCTCTCACCGAGGTGCTTCGCTGTGTGCGGCCGACGACGAGCCTCCGCCGCTCGAGGTCGCACCAACGGGGGTTAAAACCACAATTTGCAGGGCGGAGATTTGTAAGACGGAGGGCTGGAACGATTGGCGATGGCAATTGGCGAATCGTATTCGAACCCCGCGACAACTGGCGGCGGCATTTCCCGGCTTGGTTGCAGGTCCTGAACTCACCTCCGTGATAACCAAATATCCCATGGCTATCACGCCCTACTATGCCTCGCTGATCCGCCATGCAGATAATTCCGACCCCATATTCCAGATGTGCGTGCCACAGGGGCAGGAGTTGATCGATCCGCCGTTCCTGATGCCCGACCCTCTGGAGGAGTGTCGCGACATGCCGGTTCCCGGCATGGTTCACCGTTATCCTGACCGCGCACTGGTTATCGCTACGACGATGTGCTCGACGTACTGCCGTCACTGTACGCGAAAGCGAATCGCCGGGACGCGAGAAACCAGCATCAGTAAACGGCGTCTCGAACAGGTTGCCGCCTATCTGAATGCACACCCTCAGATTAGCGACGTGATCATCTCAGGCGGAGACCCGCTGACGATGAGCACCGAGCACCTCGAGGCGGTGTTGGCCCGGCTGCGTCAGGTGCCGTCCGTTCAGATCATCCGCATCGGTACCCGCGTACCGGTGGTTTTGCCGCATCGCATTACGGATGATCTGTGTCAGATGCTGCGCAAGTATCATCCCGTGTGGATCAATACGCATTTCAACCATCCACAGGAGCTGACCCCAGAGTCGGCGGAGGCCTGCAATCGACTCGCTGACGTTGGTGTCCCGCTGGGTAACCAGTCGGTCCTGCTTCGCGGGGTCAATGACCGTCCCCAGATCATCGAACAGCTCTGTCGCGGCCTGGTGCGTATTCGAGTCAGGCCCTACTACATGTATCAGTGCGACCTCGTGCGCGGGGTGGAGCACTTCCGCACCCCGCTGTCCCGCGGCGTGGAGATCATGGAGTATCTGCGAGGCCGGCTCAGCGGCGTGGCGATTCCCACCTTCGTAGTGGATGCCCCGCACGGCGGCGGAAAGATACCGGTTCTGCCGACCTACGTGGTCACACAGAGCCCGACCCACACGGTACTGAGGAACTATGAGGGCATGCTGATCGCTTACCCCGAGCCGTATCAGCGATGCGAAGGTCAATTTCAAACGCCGCAGGACGAATCTGCGCCGGGCGTATGGGAATTGACGGCAGGACAATACAGTCTCATCCAACCCGAAAAGACTCTGCGCCATGCGAGGCGTCAGCCGTGTTGCGCATCGGATGAGTCGGTCGGAGACTTCTGAGGATGATACGGATTCAGAGGGTCTATGGCTCCGTCTTGCCCATCGACCGGCAGCGGATTCGCCAGGCCCAGGAGATATTTCGTCAGAACTTCCCCGCCGACGCGCCGTATGCGGACAAGATCCCCGACATGCTCGACCACCCGTTCAAGTTCGGGTATGTCACCATTCTGCTGGTCTGCGAAACCGCGATGGCGAAAGTCACGGGCTTCTCCCTGATCCTGCATTTTCCGGAGATCAACAGCAGTTTGCTGGATTTTCTCGCCACGGGCCGGCAAATCCGCGGCGGCGGCATCGGAGGCGCCCTCTTCGAAGCGACGCAAGAGTACCTGCAGCAACAGGGCTCGCGAGGATTATTCATGGAGGTCCTGCCCGACGATCCAGCGCAGGTCAAGGACCCGGCGCTGTTGAAGGAGAACCAGCAGCGTCTGCGATTCTACGAGCAGTACGGCATCCGACCGATCATCAATACGGAATATGAGACGCCGATAGGCGAGAGTGCGGCCCCGTACTTGTTGTTCGACGGACTCGGACGCGGCGCGCCGCTGAAGCGCTCCGAGTGCCGCGCTGCGATGCGCCTGATCCTCAATCGCAAGTACAGCCACTTGGTGACGCCGGACTACATCGAGCGCGTGGTGGAAAGCGTGGTGGGCGATCCCGTGCGTTTTCGGGAGCCTCGATACGTCAAGATCCCGCCGCAGATGCCTCGCAGAGAGCGTGTGGAGAAAGCCTTTGCGATGATCTGTGGGAGCCTTCACGCCATCCACCACGTGCGCGATCGCGGCTA
This sequence comes from Sedimentisphaerales bacterium, assembly GCA_035529475.1. Lineage (GTDB taxonomy): Bacteria > Planctomycetota > Phycisphaerae > Sedimentisphaerales > Anaerobacaceae. The sequence goes on from DATKWR010000786.1 coordinate 4,907, forward strand.
TGTGGAGCGGCCGGCGCGTGTCGGCGCTCTGGAACATGCCGGCCTGTCCACCGGCCTGTTCGATAGAATCACGCCGCGTCATTTTGGCGAGGAGCACCTCAGGGCCGTCCATGACAGCGATTTTCTCGCGTATCTGAAGGTCGTGTGCGAGAAGCTGCCCAACGGGACCCCGGTGTACCCCTATGTATTCCCCATCAGGCGTCCCGAACGAAAGCCCAAGGAGCTTGCGATTCGGGCGGGTTACTATTGCATCGACACGTTCACGCCGCTGGACCGCCATGCCTACCAGGCGGCAAGACAGGCCGTCGATGTGGCGCTGACCGGCGCCGAGGATGTCCTGCGGGGTCGAAGGGTGGCCTATGCCTTGTGCAGGCCGCCGGGCCATCATGCCGAACGACGGACATTCGGAGGCTTCTGCTATCTCAACAATGCGGCCATCGCCGCGCAGTTCCTGGCCCGGCACGGAACGGTCGCCATGCTGGATATTGACTATCACCACGGCAACGGTGCCCAGGACATCTTCTACAAGCGCAATGACGTGCTGAACATCAGCCTGCACGGCCATCCCAATCACTCGTATCCCTACTTCAGCGGCTTTGCAGACGAGCAGGGCGAGGGGCCGGGCAAGGGCTTCAATCACAACTTCCCCTTGCCCGAAGCGACGGACGAAACGCTCTATCTCCAGACGCTGGAGAAGGCCATCAGATGTGTCGAACGATTCAAGCCAACCTTTCTGGTCGTGTGCCTCGGCTTCGACATCATGAAGGGCGACCCAACGGGCTCTTTTGTGTTGAGGGCTTCGTCACTGCGCAGGATCGGTCAACGTATCGGCCGGCTCCATCTTCCGACGCTTGTCGTCCAGGAGGGAGGATACAGTATTCGCAACCTGCGTCAAGGTCTGCCGGCCTTTTTCGGAGGAATAGCACAGGCTTCGGCCGATGAATTCACGGGTTTAAGAAAATGAAGAAGATATCACAAACGACGACATCCGAATTGCGCAACCGATGCGACGTGGCGACCATAGCGATGGTTTACGATCTCAGAGACGACTACCTCGCTGAAGGCTTCAGCGAGGAACAGGTTGCCGAGTTTGATTCCGTGGCGACCATATCATTTCTGGAGCAGGCCCTTCAATCACTCGGATACGCGACTGAACGTATCGGCAACGGCCTGGCTCTGGCCAAAGCTCTCGCCGGCGGCCGGCGGTGGGACCTGGTCTTCAACTTTGCCGAGGGTTTGAAAGGGCGCAGCCGTGAGGCGCAGGTGCCGGCTCTATTAGAAATGTATGGCGTGGCTTACACGTTTTCCGACCCGCTGGTCTGTGCATTGACGCTGGACAAGGCGATGACCAAGCGAGTGGTCCAGTCGGCGGGCCTGTACACACCCCGTTTTTTTGTTGTGGCGTCCCCTGATGACGTGGAATCCGTGGCGCTTCAGTATCCGCTCTTTGCCAAACCCATGGCGGAAGGGACGGGCAAAGGCGTCGATCATCGGTCCCGCATAACCTCCGCCGAGGAGCTAAGGAGCGTTTGTGCCCACCTGCTGGAGAGATTCGATCAGCCGGTGCTGGTGGAAGAATATCTGCCCGGCCGTGAGTTTACCACCGCCATCCTGGGCACCGGTCGTGACGCCCAGGTACTGGGAACCATGGAAATGACGATCCGCCCGAACGCGCCTGCCGCCGACTACTCCTACGAAGTCAAGGAGCTTTGTGAGCAGTGTGTCAATTACTTCCCGATGCCAAAAGGGTCTTTGCGTGATGAGGTCGAGGACCTGGCTTTGCAGGCATATCAGGTCCTCGAATGCCGGGACACCGGACGTGTGGACCTCCGCCTGGATGCCCGGGGCCGCCCTGCGTTCATCGAGCTCAATCCATTGCCGGGATTGCATCCGACGCATTCGGATCTTCCCATGATTGCTACCCAGGAAGGCATGGCCTATGATGAGCTCATCGGGCGTATTGTCCGGAGTGCCCTGACGCGTAAGGAGTCTGCAACGTGCCGCGCCGAAAAAACAGCGTCTTAATTCTGTTCAACAGCCCACGGTCATCAGGGGGCGGGCAAGCCTTTGTGGAAAGCGAGGCCGGCGTTCTGGCCGAGGTGCAAGCCGTCAGCGATGCTTTGGAGAAGCTGCGCATACCCCACCGGGCGGTCGGCATACGCTTGTTCCAGGAACTGCCGGCGGTCCTGGCCGCAGCGGACGAGCCGGTCGTATTCAATCTTGTCGAAGGCTTTTGGGCGGATGCGGAACAGGCAAATCTGGTTCCAACGGTCGT
>DATKWR010000787.1:0-6362 GCA_035529475.1 Sedimentisphaerales bacterium
TGTTCGATGGGACAGTGACAGTCTCGGTCACCTACCGTGACGCAGGCTGCTCGTCATTCTGCGTCGAATATGACAATACGGATCCGGCGCGGAGCGTTCTTGAGGGTGCGTTTCGCAAAGCCGGGGAGGTTTCGGTCGGAAGCACAGGCGGCTGGAAGACGGCAGAGTTCCGCCTGCCGAACTGCCGGTTTATGGATCGATGCAACAACGCCGATTTTCGATTGGTCGTGCTCGGTAGTGAGCCGGAACTTGCTATTCGCGCGGTTGCGGTCACTCGTGTCGGCACGCAAGGAGAGAACCCATGATGAAATCAGGGCGTGCGAGAAGCATGGTCGCAGCAGAACTGCTTGCGTTGTGGGTAGCCGTCCAGTGCCAGGGCCAGCCTCTGTGGGATCTGGCAAATCGGAACAAGGAGCTGCTGCGCATATCGACGCTTTTTACCGCACAGAACGTGCGGGATCACCTCGCAACTGAAGAGGGCACAAATCAGGCCATCGAGTGGTGTAAACAGACGGGTGTCACGCACGTTTTCATTGAAACGTTTAGGGACAACTACACCGCTCAGCGCGACGTTCTTGAGCGTGCGAAAGCCAGGTTCAAGGCCGAAGGCTTCGACGTATCGGGCTGCGTGACGACCACAAGGATCGGCAAGATCTCAACCGGCTGGAACATCATTTCGTGTTACACGAATACAGGGACACAGAACCAGCTTCAGCAGATTTTCGAGTACACAGCCTCGCTCTTCGACGAAATCATGATTGATGATTTTCTATTCACGGATTGTGAATGCGACGAATGTAAAGAAGCGCGAGGCGACCGGTCGTGGACGGATTATCGGTGCGAGCTCATGGTCAAGATGAGCCGCGAGCGGATTCTGGCACCGGCCAGGGCGGTCAATCCCGCGGCGAAGGTCATCATCAAATATCCTCAATGGTACGACAATTTCCACAACCGGGGCTACGAGGTATTGCGCCAAACGGCAGGCTACGACCGGATCTGGGTCGGCACCGAAACGCGCGATTTTGATAATCCGCGCTGGGGTGGGAAGGTCCAGTACGAGGCGTATTACATCATGCGCTGGCTCGGCGAGATAGGCGGCGCCAAAACGGGCGGCGGCTGGTTCGACCCGTACGGGACCACGCAGGATACTTACGTGGAACAGGCCCGCCAGACCGTCCTGGCGGATGCCAGAGAAATGCTGCTGTTTTGCTACGGCTCGCTTTTGCGCGATACCGGCCCGGCGAACGTTGAGAAATTGCGCGCAGAGATTCCCGGCCTGTTCAAGCTCGCCCAGTTCGTGCGGGGCCGCCCCATCAAAGGCGTCATCGCACCCAAGCCGCCGAACAGCGATGCTCTCAACGAACAGTACGTTTTCGATTTTGTGGGTATGCTGGGATTGCCTCTTGTCCCGACGCAGCGAATCGATACCGGCGCGGAAGCCGCCTTCCTGTCGGTGCATTCGCTCAAGGACCCGGCATTGGCCGGAAAACTGCAAACGATGTTGGCAGCCGGCAAACCTGTGCTCATGACAGACGGCCTGGCCCAACGGCTCGGCAATCTCGACCTCAAGAAGGAGAACCTGATCGTTCTGAGGGTCAACGGAAAACCTCGCGACCTGCTTAAGCTGACGCGGGAACAGCTCAAGCCCATCAGGGACAAATTGCTCGCGCCGTTCGGGATGAAGTTCGACGCCCCCAACAAAGTGAGCTTGTACCTGATTGGTGAGAATCGTCTGGTTGTCGAGAATTTCAATGATGCGAGTATTGATGCTGCAATTGAGTTCAAAAGAGCGGTCAATGGGCGCCAGGTCCTCGTGCTCCCGGCGGAGGGCAGGGCCGATTTGACACAGGAGGGCAACAAGCTGGTGTTCTCGCGAATCACGCCGCGCACACTTGTTGTCCTCGACTACTGACGGAGGCTGTTTGACATGATTCTTCTTTGTGGGAAAACACGTATGCCCAGACAATTCTGGTCATTGGTTGCGGTGGTTATTTGCCTCTTTATTCTGCCGTCGTATGCGGCGGACCCGGGTTCCCCGGCGCCGGTCAATTCGGTCGAGCGCCGGGTCATGGCCTTCTACTATCCGTGGTACGGAACCGCCGAAGGGCCTGGCGGTGCGGGCAGGACGGTGCACTGGGGCCGCATCGACGCGGACAATAAGGATATTGAAGCCAGCACCCATTACCCGCAGCTCGGCGCGTATGATTCGCACGAGCCGAAGATTATCGACCGGCATTGTCAATGGGCGAAAGACGCCGGGATTGATACGCTCATCGTCAGTTGGTGGGGGCACAATCACTACACCGAGCGCGCGATGGGTGCCATTCTCGATGGCTGCGCCCGCCGGGGCCTCAATGCGTGCATTTACTATGAGACGGTTCCGAGGCCGCAGACGCCGGAATCAGCAGCGAAAGACATCGTGAAGGTCCTCAATAAGTACGGTGCCCATCCCGCTCATTTGAAGCTCAACGGCAAGCCCGTCGTCTTCGTGTATGGACGCGCTGTCCAGGAGATTGGGCTCATGGGCTGGCGGAGTGCTCTCAAACAGATCAACGCCGAATACAAAGGCGGCGTCGCGGCGATTGGCGATCAGTTCGGCTACGGCGCGGCGCGCGTTTTTGACGGTCTGCACACGTACAACACAGCGGGCCACCTTCAGGGCCGCGAGCCGGTCGAAGCGCGCCGGTGGGCCTCAGAGACGTATGCATCGTGGGTGCAACTGGCCGATGGGGCTGGGAAGCTATGCGCCATTACCGTCATCCCCGGCTACGACGACACAAAGATACGCAAGCCTGGTCTCGCGGTGAAGCGCTACGACGGGCAGCTCTATCGCGCCCAATGGGAAGAAGCGATCAAAGCGGACCCACACTGGATCCTCATTACCAGCTTCAATGAGTGGCACGAGGGAAGCGAAATCGAGCCGTCTCTGCAGTACGCGCAGCTCTATCTCGATCTGACGGCAGAGTACGCCAAAAGCTTCAAAGGTAATAAGACCGCGCGCGGGCTTAGTTTGTCGCAGTCCGGCGGCACCGGCCCGCGAGGGAATTCAATCTCGGCGGAAGAGAAGGTCCAGTTGCGTCAGAAGTTGGCGAAGCTTCGTCTCGCTGTCCTGCCGGGCGCGGATTCTATGGGCTTCTGGTGGTTGCTGGACTTGGGCGCCCCTATGAACCTGTTGAGCTGGGAGCAAGTCGCCGCTGGCGATTTGACGGCGGAGAAATATCCCGTTCTACTCTACTGTGCCGGGGAGCATTATCGTCGCAGCGTTGAGAGGGCAGGTGACGTCGATGAGGTGCTGGTCCGCTATCTTGGGTCAGGCGGTTCTCTTGTGGTTTTGCCTGCGATGCCTTGGCCTTTCTATTACGACGAAACTGGTCGGGCGGTGAATCGCAGCAGTGAGTTTGGCCTGACGCTGCGGATGGGCTGGGAAAGACCGCCGGAAGGCGTGAAGGCTCATTTTTTCCAGCCGACCAGCTATCTGCCGCACGTGCCAAAACAGTTTGCGTTTCCCACGGCGGGGGACCTGCGATGGAGGCCGTTTTTTGCCGGAGAGGGAGTTCGTCATACGAGCCTGCTTGAGGTCCGCGATGCCGCCGGAACTTACCTCGGCGCTGCGGTTGCCTGCAGCGAGCCAAAGGAAGGCGGGAAAATGGTTTACGTTTGTTTCAATCTGTTTGACGGGCCTTACGCTGAGGTTGTGCTTTATGACGTGTTTGATTACCTCACTGGGGCGCTATTTCGCCAGTGAGAAGTTCGGTTGAAAGCCTGCTTGGCAGGCGATTTTTCTACGGCTTATCCACCGATAGTAAAGTCTTTCGGGCTGGGGGTCGCACATTTCAACAGCGAGGCACGAATCTTGCTGCTTCGGGGGTATGTGAGCGATGCGTTCAACTTCCGAACCTCTCTACGGAGCGTAAGGCGTTTGTAGTAGGGTACTTATGACATGCCAGGTGTGCCGAAGGGACTAAAGTGAGCGAAAGTGACTAAAGTGAGCCAAAGTGATTTTAGGCACTTTCAACTTTAGGCACTTTGAACTAATGACGGTTGTCAACAGGTTATCCACAATGGATTTACGATTTACGAATTCCGATTGCCGATTTCAAATCGACAACCGACACTCGACACTCGACAATTCTTTTGGTATATACGACATACGAGATACGAAACACGAGAAATGATAATGGAGACGTGCGAATAATGGAGCGCAAGAGACTGAAGGCGAAATTTGCAGACAGGTCGAATTTGGTCGTTTGTGCGGAGCTGACGGGCGGACCCGGATATAGTCTGTCTCCCATCGAGAAGTTTCTCCAAGCCTGGAACGAGGCGGGCAATTCGGCGCTGCCGCAGGGTTTCGATTTTGCCTGCATTACCTTGCCGCAGAATCCGGGCGGGTTGGCCAACATTCAGCCCGCCGACGTGATCAACCGCCTGATCTCTGGGAATCTCCTGGGCGGTCTGGACGTTATGCCCCACGTGACCTGCAAGGATCACAACGCCTACGGCATCACAAGTCTGCTCGTCGGGCATCGGCACGCCGGCGTGGAGACCCTCCTGGCGATGACCGGCGACAAGCCCGTCGGAGCCAAGGGCGTCTTTGAGCTCGATTCGGTCGGCTTGCTCAGCCTGATCAGGAGCATGAATAACCAGTCCTACATGAAGGCCAAGCCCGACGCCCTGGACAAGGTGCATCAGTTTTACCCCGGTGCGGCTGTTTCGCCTTTTAAGTATTCGGTCGGCTCCCAGATGCAGCAGTACTACAAAATGGAGAAGAAGATCGCATCGGGCGCCGAGTTTCTCATCACGCAGGTTGGGTGGGATTGGAAGAAATCGCTGGAGCTTTTTACGTATCTGAAGGAAAACGACGTGTCCGTGCCGGTCATCGGCAACGTCTATTTTCTCAGCACGCTCACGCCCGCGCCGCGGCTCATGCACGACATCAAGCTGCCCGGCTGTTTCGTCAGCGACGGTTTTCTCAAGAAGATATACTCCGAGAAGATCGACGACCACCTCGAACGGGCGGCCCAGCAGGTGGCGATGTACAAGGCCCTCGGCGCCGCCGGCGTCGATATAGGCGGCATTCACGATTTCAAGATGTTCGTCGGGATCCTTCAGCGGGCCGCCGAGATCGGCGCCGGCTGGGAGCAGTTCAAGGACAATCTCTGCTGGCCGGCGAAAGATGCCTTCTACCTGTACGATGACGCCGGCAAGAGAGTCGCGCTGCCGGCGATGCACAAGAAATTCAACCAGAGGTTCTTCAACTTCTTCCATCGCGCCATCCTGGATCCCGAGCATGTGGGCTTTCACGCCTTCAAGAAAACAATGGCCGCCCTGGGAGCTGAAAAAGGCAAGGGCGCTACGTACAGCCTGTTCAACGCCTCGGAGAAGTATTTCAAGTATCTGTTGTTCGAGTGCGAGGAGTGCGGCGATTGCTACCTGCCGGAGAACTTCAGCCTGTGCACCATCGGCGGCTGTGAAAAGGGAATGGACAACGCTCCCTGCGGCGATTCGACGGTTGACGGCTTTTGCGGCAACAACCTCGAGCGCGTCTGCATCGGCGAGCGCATTTACAATGCGGCCGCAACCGAGACGGATGGCCTCGAAAAGCTCAGGGGCATCATCAACAAGCCCAGAATTCCCGACCTGGAGCATACATCCTCGATTCTGAATTACCTGTTTAGCAAGGACCACACAAAGAAAAACCCACTGGTCAGCATCGGCGAGCTGGTTCACGCTTCGATTCCCAATACCGGCAAGGTCATGAAAGACCTGGCGGCGCTGGGAGCCAACGCCTACTCCCAGCCGAGCCGGCCGCTTGATTACATCAGAGCTTTGATCGAGTCGCAGGCTGCCGACGGCGCCGACTACATCGCGGTCAACGTCGATGCCTTCGGCGAGGACGATCCGAAAGCCGCCGTCGATATGATGATCCAGTACGTCGCGCTGGTCCGGAAATGGGGTGCCGGCGTACCGGTCTGCATCGACAGCAGCAACGACAACGTCTTGATCGCGGGGTTGAAGCAATGGTATCGCACGGATAAAAAGAGCCGTCCGCCGCTGCTCAATTCCGTGAAGGTTCACACGATGGATCGAATCCTGCCCCTGAAGAAGGATTACGACTTCGCGTTCGTCGGCCTGCTGGTGAGCGAGGAAGCGCCGAAAGGCGCCGGCGGCTCGCATTCGGTCGATGAGCTTTATTCCCTGGCCAGACAGATATTTGAGAAGGCCGTCGGCGAATACGGCTTCAAGCCCGGCCAGATTTTCTTCGATACGACCGTCTTTCCGCTGGCGATCGATATGCCGATGGAGCCCAACGTGCCCGGCTACACGTACCGGGCCTTCGAGACGATCAAGAAGATCAAGAGCGG
>DATKWR010000788.1:0-6322 GCA_035529475.1 Sedimentisphaerales bacterium
AGTGCATTGAGTGTGTAGTAGCCCGACTCAAGGCCGACGTCGTTCTCCGGAATGTAGAGCGTTCCTGTCATCATTCTATCTCCCATCATCAGGCCCCGGTCTCAAGCGCCGGGGCGACGCCCCCGAAGGGGCGTTTCGGGAGCTATTCGGAAACTTCATCAACCAGGTGTACGAGCTCCTCGGGGACATTGTGCCCATTCACGAGCAGCCAGCGCGTCGCTTCCTGGGGCGAGACCCACTCGACGCCATCTCGCTTGCCCTGTATGCGCGATGCCGTCTCGATGTAGTATCGCCCCCGCCGCGAGCGATACAATATCTGGTCGAGCCATTGGCTGCGGCTGCTGCGGCCGATGTTGTTCGAGCCGTCCCAGTCCTGGGCCTCATGCCAGTGTTGCGATGCCTTGTCCCAGTCCGTATCGATGATCGTCCCGTCTTCTGTCTTGTACTGTGTCATTGCGCTTGCCCTCCATCGTCAGGCCCCGTTCTCCGCCGCCAGCGCCGCGATTTCGCGGAGCGAAATAGCAGTGAAGGCATTTGCAAGATCTTCTTCCGTGGATTCGCTGTGGCTTCCATCATCTTCGCAGAATGCCAGAGTGCGATTATCATCGCTGAAAAGCTCGAGTCGACCACATCCATCGCGGTGCGGGGCGAAAATGCGCGTGATCCAAATTCCCCGCGCATCCTGATCCGTTTCGCATGTTGGTGCCATTGCCTTCAGTTTGCCTTTTGCCATCGTCCTTCCCTCCAGTCCTTTGTTCCTGTTCGCTCAACCCTACACATATAAGTATAGCATATGTGTATGGTTTGTCAAGGGACTATTCCGAGAAAATCCGAAAAAAACCCGCGCCCTAAGTCTTTACGGGGGCGCGGGTTACGGCGATTGCCGTGGTGGGGCGGGAAGTTTTTTTGTCCGCGCGGGGCCTACTTTTTCAGGTTTCGCGCGGCGTCCACCACGCTTTCGCCGCCGATGAACGCCACGATGACCCAGATGACCTTCTCGCCTATTGTCTGGATGACTCCTTCGTCGGCGCCGAAGAACTCACCGGCCACCACGATCGCGACCCCGAGAAGGGCCAAAAGGAACCTTCGGCTCACGAACTTGTACCAGAACGGCGTGTCATTCATCTTTGATTCCTTTCAGTTTGGCGACCTGCTCGTCGCGCCATTGCCGATTCGCGGCGGTATCAACCCTGATACCGGACTTGGCAAGTTCGAGGGCCTTCTTCTTCCGGCTTCGACTTTGGATCGCCTCGGTCGCCGGAACAATAGCCTTTTCGGAGAGTCCTTGCTCGCGCAGGTAGGTTACTGTGGCATCCAACGTGTCTCGGGTCGCCTGGCCTTTTTTCCGCTGCCGCCAGACCTCGATAATGGATACCACGAGGCCCGCCGCCACAGTCAGCAGCTTCGGGTTTGCCAGTATCCAATCGATGATTGTGTTGATCATCGCGTCGCCCTCACTCTACAACCGCGTCCGCGTCCGGACCCGGGTCCGCCGGCAATGGCTCCAAGAAGCCCGACAGGTCGTAGTTGCCGACCAGCACGTTGAGGATGTAGGTGATGTCGTTCACCAGTTTCAGCCGGTCGAGAAACTGCGCCTTGTCCGCGTCGGAGACGGTTTCCGGCGCCTCGACCAGCGCCTCGCCGGTCGCGCGGACCATTTGCACTTCGGTGTCGAGCCTGAGCATCCCTTCCTTCACCCGCGGCTGGACCTGCTCTTGCAAAAACCCGCAGCCTACCAAGAAGCTCACCAATGCCAGAATCAGAATTACCCTTGCTGCTTTCATCATCGTAACCTCCTTCTGCTTACAATATCACCAACAGAATGCCGCCTGCCGTCCAGGCGCTGACCACCAGCCAACCGACGCCAAACACTACGAGTCGCCTCCTGCGAGTACCGGCGTCAGAGATGTATGCAACATGCCACAGATGCCACACTCCCGAACTCAGCACTATCCACAACGGAGCAGCCAGCATCAACAGGCCCACAATCAGCCGCCAGGTCATTTGGCGAACCCTTTCTTCACAAGCAGGTCGTGGATCTCCGGCTCGACGTCCCGCAATTCCGCGATACGCTGCACCGCCTGCTTAGCGTGCTGACTACCGCCATGTTCGATGCCGTCCATGAGCACGTCGTTGATAATGATGAGCGTCTCGACGGTCATGCTCTGGTTGTGGACTTCGATGCTGACGAACCACGCCTTGAGGTTGTTGAAAAAGCGCAACACGATATGCCATATTTCTTTCGCCGATTTCATGGCTTCTGCGTCTTCTCTCCGTTATCCCTGAACGAACAACTGTACCGCCATGAGCGCCCAAGCCAGGACCGCCGCAAGTATCGGCGAGACGATCGCCCATATCGTCAACCGTCGTCTGGCCACTATTCGGTCCTGCTCCTGTTGCATCTCCACTTTCGTCAGGCGTTGGCTAGTCTCATTGAGTTTCTTCATAATCGCCTGGTCCGCCTCGCGCTGACCATGCATCTCGTTGTGGAGGTCCTCATGCCGCTCTTTGGTCTCTTCGCGCAGTAGGTCTATGGAAAACCTGATGGACTTCATCGCCTCCAGGAGAGGGCCGACGATTCGCTCGTCCTTCATGTCCATGACTTCCTGGCAGACGACCGCTGGCCGGTTGATGGTTGGCTGTTCGCTCATGCCGCGGCCCCCTTTCAACTATTTCGCTCGTATATCGAGCACTCGAAGCTCTTGGTATCCACGATCGAGATCTCTTCGCCGAAATCGGCGATGTTCATGAGCTTGCCCGAGTTGTCCGACTTGTTCGTCAGGAACATGTGGGTGAACGGGCCGATGGTGCCGCCGGCGGCGGTGAACGTGCAGGTCGGGGTTTTTGCCTGCCAGTCGCCGCCCACCTGGGTCCTAATCATATCGTAGACAGCACCGTCGCCGTTCTTCACCGCCACGCGGGCATAGCCAGAGCCCGCCATTTCGAGCGCGCCGATCACGGCCATATCATCGGCCTCGTCCTCTGCGCCGACCCCACGGTTGCACAGACCCACATAGAGCGTGGTGTCGATCGCGGTGCCCGCAAACCGCCAATCCAGATTCAGTTTCTCCGCTTCATTCGGGTACATGGTGTTCCTCCTTGCTGGTTGTTATTCGTCCCGATACTTGGAAATTGTTGCTTCTCCGCCAGGCCAGTAAAGCTGTTCGACCCAAGGGTCATAAGGGTCATCCCTGTAGCCAAGCGATACTATTTTTCCGTAGTCTCCCTGCCAGTATCGTAAATCAGCGCGCCCGGTATGCTGGCCCCAGGACCTTGCCCAGAATCCATAATAAGCACTGAATCCTGCCGGCAAGTGACCAGGGCCCTGCCAAGTTGCATGGAATCGTACCCACCAATAATTCAGGTATATCTCATCACCTTGGTCTCCCGGGAAATCGGCAGCATTGACACGCAGATATGTGGAAAGATAAAACGAAAAGCGCCACTGGGGGTGTTCCTCTATTTGATAGTATTGCCAATTGTGTAAATGCGCTTCAGTTAACCGGAAAGCCTTGTAGGACGTCCCATAATTAACAAAGTCCAGCGGGTATGCGATGTTGTAAAACTTAATAATATAGAGCGAAACTGCACCCTTCAGAAGGTGCCCCGAGCCTGGGTCCTTCATCAGGTGCTGGGTGCCACGTAATGTGTCTCGAAGCAGATGCGTCATCACGCCTCCACCGGTGCGTCAATCAGGACTTGCTCTTCAATGCCCACCTCTAGCAGCTTGCCATAGCCATCGAACTTCAATTCTCGATAGTAACCATATAATCTTTGTTCCCCTGTGTGCATATAAGCCATGCGCGTTAACGTCATGAGCTTCACGCCCTTGACAGGTTCATCCGTTCTATCCCAACTGGTTTTTTGTGGATCGTCCGTCTCTGCCTGCTGGCCGACCTCAACATACTTATCCTCATCCCAGTCATCCTCCGTATCCGGTCCGCCGCCGCCAGCCCCAGGCGGCCAGGCAATATCCGGTATCTCCTCCGCTGTCGGCTGGTCGTCGAAGTCCGGGTCCTCGTAACTCGGGTCGGGATAGTCCCAGGTCGTGTCGTACCAGGCGTCCGGCGGCACGGCGACGGTGAAACCGATCCGATCGATGTCGTCACCGCGCGAGCCGGGGTGATATGAAACCTCTTCGACCCAGCCCTTCCTGCCGCCTGCGCTCACGATATTCCCAAGGCGTACGGCGAACCGGTCGAGGAAGCATTCGAGGGTTATCGAGTCCGGGGCATAGCGTTTCCGATAGAGCAGAAACGAGCAGGCTGCCTTCACCGGGTTTCCATGCACATAGGGCCAGGCATCGACCGAATCGGTGAGGAGCCCGCTGACGGCCATCGCCGTCAGGTCCCGCACAACTTCTTCGCCGCTCTCGTTTTTGTGGTCCGCATAGCGCCCTATAACTTTCGTCGTGACCGCTCGGAGGCCCCCGCGCCGCCGGCGGTAGCTGTCCATCCTGCGCTCGGTCCCAAACGTGGCGCTCGCATCTCTATCCTGAATCTCGTTGTCAAGCGGCACTAGGCGGAGAGTTCCTTCCGACCAGTCGATCGCGCACTCCGCCAGGTTGGCCAGGTCCTCGAGCGCCTCACAGGCCCGGCCCGTCGTATCCTCGAGTGCGAAGGCGCACCGGTACCCCGGCTTCGCCTGGCGGGCTGCCGTAATCGAATCAGTGTCGATATCGCCAACCTCGAGCCCCGCGCGCAGGGCCAGGTGCCGGATCACGCGCGCGGGGTGTTGGATCAATGCCGCCGGGTCCCCCTCCTCCGGACCGAACACCGTGCCGAGGACGTTCTGCGCGCCCTTGCGCCGCTTGAAGGAGACCTGGCCGGTATAGCCATATATCCCGCTGTACGGCCCCTGCGCCACGACCCGCTCATCGACATCCGTCCAGCGGATATATTCCGGCGGCATCCGGAAGGCGACGGTCGTGCAGTTGTGATCGAGGACCGCCGTGAACCGATCGTCGTCCGTGTTCAGCGTATACGTTCCCGGCGGCATCAACTGGTCGTTGCAGTAGACGGCTTTCACGTCGCTCGAGGCGCGGTCATTCAGAATGTAGACGACCGAACCGTCGGTCGGCGCGAAGCGCACCGGTACGCCGCGCTTGTGCGCACTGCGCTGCGTCACTATTGCGAACTCGTAATCGGTGTCGGCTGTCGGCAGCCAGGGCGTGTAACCGGTTATCTCACCGTAGTCCGTGGTCTGCCACGGCGGGCCCGATGAAAATGGACGGTACAACCACATCGTTACGGTGTTGGAGCCTTCATCGTATATCGAACTGGCAATCGTCCGATATTGCCAGACGTCGGTGCCGGGAATCTTGAGCTTCATCGCGAAACCGTTCCACATGCCGGCGGGGTAATATCCCTGGAACTGCCACCCCTGCCACGGGTTCAGGTCGTACCGCTGGGCGTACCCCACGCCGCCGCCGGTCGGATATTTCTGGACCGAGCGCTCGGTGCAGAGAAACTTGTTCCCATCGAAATATCCGGCGATCAGTTCTCGGCCAACCCACAACCGTATCGGGTTGGCCGCGGCACCCTCATCCGGGATCTCCGTAGTATCATCGATGTAAACCTGCGTGCTGGTTGCGGTCATGCCGCTGGTAGTGATGCTCCGCGGCCCGCCGCCCGAGATGCACACAGCCTCGACGCCGCGCTTCCTGCCGTAGACTATGGGCAGCGCCGTCCCGAACGCCTCGGGCTCGGCGTAAGGAAAGTCGGCCTTGTTCACAACCTTGTTCAGCGGTTCCCGGAGCTTCCAGCCGTAATCCTGGCAGTTGATCCGGATGACCGGATCAGCCTCATCCCACTCGATGTCGTCCTCTGTAATGCCAACCCACAGGACTACCCAGTCCGCCTGTTCGAGGTTCGGCCAAAGTTGATAGAGCGTAACCTTGTGGCCGCCGGACCCCACGCTGTCTACAATGTCTCGGATAGTTTCGTCAACGTCCTGCAGCGCGAACCGGAAGGACCCCCGCTGCCCGAGCCGCGCGACTGCATCGCCCCATGCGGTTATTCGCCCATCCATCGACACGCCATCGACCGCCCGGTCTGTATCGGCATACCACTTGTCGCCTGTCGCGCCGCCCCACTCGACTTTCACCGCGTTGATCGCCTTGGATGCTTTCAAAGCCGCGAGGTCGGCGGCGTTGTCCGGGATCTCCCGGCCATCATCATCGGGCACGAGCGTCCCGCGCCCGCCTGTCCGGACGCGGATGACCGTACCGAGTTGGTATGCCTTCCATTTCCACTCGAAGCCCGTTGCAACGGTAATGATCGTGCCGAGATCGTACCGCGGGATGGACTGCCACATGCCGCCG
>DATKWR010000789.1:0-5408 GCA_035529475.1 Sedimentisphaerales bacterium
AGCCGCTTCGTCGGCATGTTGACGGACTCGCGCAGTTTCCTCTCGTATCCGAGGCACGAGTATTTCCGCCGGATACTGTGCAACATGCTCGGTAACGACGTCGAAGCGGGCCTGCTGCCCCACGACCTCGACCTGCTCGGAGAAATGGTCGAGGACATCTGCTTCAACAACGCAAAGAATTACTTCCCGATGCACTTATGAGCTCTCTCAACCGAGATAGGCGTGATGTCACCGAATTTGCCCCGTGGCTGCCCTATTCGCAGAGCTTTTTTCACGAAAAGTATAACTTTTAGGCTGGCTGAATAAGCCTCTTTACAGACTGTGCGGCGGCCGGTAATATACCCGGCGTGAACGCCGATGTAGCTCAATGGTAGAGCGCAGCTTTCGTAAAGCTGAGGTTGTGGGTCCGACTCCCACCATCGGCTTTGGATTGTGGTTTGGAAAAAACACTGTCAAAGGGAGAGATAGACCATGGCCAAACACTCCTGTCTCAAATATGTCGCACTATTGCTTATTATAGCGGGGTGCGAAGAATACAAGTACTGCATTGAAATGAAACCTCGCGGCCAACGGATTGAACGAAAGCTCACTTGTCCGGCGAATTTGCCCAAAGATAAAAAGGCAGCTATTGCCAAACTATACGAAAAGCAGATCGATCCCAATATCTTTTGGGGCACGTTCGATACAAATCTGCCGAGCGATGTAGGTGGAGCGGGATTCTATTCGACCTTTGACACAACCATGGGACAGGCGGCTTTTTACTCGGAGCGTTTTAGGGGAGACGACAATGTGAATGATACGCTGGAGAAGGTTCAAATGATCGCAGACCGCTGCGTCGATTTCCTAATCGGATGGCTTGAACACGAGCTTGGTGATGACCCTAATTTTGTCAAGTTTAAGGCGTTCTGCAATAAGAACGTTAGGCACGACGTCAAGAATATTGCGATTTACTTTTGGTTATCGAGTATCTTGCCGGAACACAACAGCGCTGGTTCAGAGGAGATTCTGACGCGCATGAAGCATTACTTGATTGAGCGAGGTTATTTCGATCCAAAGCAGATGCATCTTTTTGCGGCAGGCTATGAGGGAGACGGCAAACAGATCCTTCGACTGTTGCGGGACCGGATTGCAGATGAAATGGGTTATTCATCCCCCCAAATTGCAGCCGAACGATTAGGATTTCTATCCGATACCAAGCGTGCGGAAGAATCAATGGAGCAGTATATTCGCACGACTGTTTTTTTCACGAAAGCGTGGGAAGCGAAAAAACTCAAAGAGAATGATCCTAATGCCGAACAGCCCCAGATAGATGTTGGCGAATTCATTATGCACGATATCGATTTCGATTTTGATTTATTCTCGGACAGCACAGTTGAGGTAAAACTGGCCTGCACGAGCCAACCTTCTGATATGAATGGCCAGTGGGACGAGCAGGCAAATCAGGTTGTGTGGCTCAGTAGAATTGCTGGAAATGCAAAGTTGCCGACCTTCTTGTATGCCTCTTGGAGTGAGCCGGACAGGGCCTGCCAGGAAGAGCACTTCGGGCAGGTAGTGTTGGCCGGTGAAGCCTTGGGGCAGTATTGCATGTGGAGAAACAATCTTGATGAAGCAAGAGGCAAAGAATGGGACTCTTTTATCTTGGGCCTGAATCCAGGGCAGGATTTGGAAGGTCGGCTCAATGATTTTCGATTCGCTGCGGATCGGCAAGAAAAACCGGATGAGGAAAAGAGCGACTTGGCGCAAGAACCGCGAGCGCTCATATTGGCTGGGCTAAAGTCAGAAGAAGACAAGACCGACGACCCAACGACGCGCGTCGATAAGGAATAATCGCACAAGGGAACTCTGAGATGGTGGCAGACTATATTGGCAAGAATTTCTATTGGTGCATATTCTGGGGATTTGTTCTTCAGTGCGTCGGAGGCTCTGTGACCGCGATGTCGCATTCTCTGCCCCTAACGGCGCTCGGGTGGTCGATTTACCTGCTCGGAACGGCACTGCTGTTAATCGGCTTTGGTTTCTATGTGAGAGTAAAAGGTCGAAGTCCAGCATGGTGTCTGCTCGCGCTGTTCTCATTAATTGGATGGGTGATCCTAATCCTTCTTAAAGACAAAAGCTGCTTGTCCGCGAACCAGAAGGACCCTAAAATAGCGGGCCGTCTTTGAGCAGAACGCCATGAGCTTTATTAACGGGTTTATCAGGTAAGAAACAGAAACGATAGTATGGTCAGGGGTGCCGTATGAGCAATGCGGATAATGCAGCGGCGACGTTCAAGGAGGGTTTCTCGTGCTCGCAGGCCGTGCTTGGAGCGTATTGCGAACGGTTTGGCCTGGATAAAGAGCAGGCCTGCAAAATCAGCAGCGGCTTCGGCGGCGGGATGCACCTTGACCAGACCTGCGGGGCGGTGACGGGCGCGTTCATGGTCATCGGGCTAAAATACGGCAGGACCAGGGCCGATGATATCGAAGCCAAGATGAAAACTATCGAAATGGTGGCCGAATTCGCTGAGAAATTCAGGGCGCGCCACGGTTCTATCGCCTGCACGGAGCTTCTCGGCTGCAATATCAGCACGCAGGAAGGTTTCGAAGAGGCCAAAAGGAAAGATTTGTTCAAACAGCTTTGCCCGAAATACGTAATATCGGCGGCAGAGATTTTAGACGGGATGCTTTGATGACTGAATCAATCGACAAAAAATTCGAGAAACTAAGACAGATCCTGGAAGAGTTGGGCAAAGTCGTCGTGGCGTACTCAGGCGGGGTGGATAGTACGTACTTATTGAAGGCGGCGGTCGATACGTTGGGGGCCAAGAATGTTCTGGCTTGTATCGGGGTCAGCGCGTCTCTTGCTCGGTCGCAGTATGAACAGGCGATCCAGAACGCCAAGGTCATTGGAGCAGAGGTTTTAGAGACGCAGGTCGATGAGGTGGAGGACGCCAACTATGCGGCCAATAAGGCCGACCGCTGCTTTCACTGCAAATCGCACCTGTACGGCATCCTCATCAATATCGCCAAGGAAAAGGGTTACAACGCCGTCGTGTGTGGCTGCAATTTCGATGACAAAGACGATTTTCGGCCGGGCAACCGGGCGGCCAGGGTCTTCGGCGTCCACTGCCCTCTGATGGATGCGGGATTGACCAAGGCCGATATTCGCCAGTTGAGCAGGGATGTGAATCTGCCGACCGCCGACGTGCCGGCCTCGCCTTGCCTTGCGTCGAGGCTTACTTATGGCCTGGAAGTCACCGAACAGCGGCTCAAACAAATCGAGCAGGCCGAGGATTTCCTGCGAAGCCTGGGGCTGGTCGAGTTTCGCGTTCGCCATCACGATACCATCGCGCGGATCGAAGTGAATCCGCGAGACATCGGCAAAGTTACCGCCGAGCCGGCCCGCACGCGCATCGTCGAGCAGCTCAAAGCGCTGGGCTTTAAGTTTGTGACCGTTGATCTGCAAGGCTTTCGGTCCGGCTCACTGAACGAGCCGCTCTCGGAAGAAGAGAAACAAAAAAGCCTCTGACAAGTAGTCTGTGACAAGATAAATGCTTATCTGTCATTCTGAACGGAGCGCAGCGCAGTGAAGAATCTCAGACTGTCGATAGCCAGATGCTTCGCTGCGCTCAGCATGACAACTCTACGAATACCATGCTACAGACCGCCAGAGAGGCCCAGGGATTTTCAAACCGAATGCTTTGTTCAGGAGTGAATTATGTACCGCAAGATAACGTCCACGATCACGAAATCACTCTTCGCCTTCGCTGTAGTCCTTGGTTTGCTGGTGCTTTTCAGTCCGTGCGCCAAAGCCGCCGATTCGGGGCCGGCGGGCGCGAGCGGCCTGGAGGTGCGGATAATGACTTTCAATATCCGCTATGGCTCAGCCAATGACGGCGAGAATCAGTGGAAGAACCGCCGCGATATGGTTTTTGACGTCATCCGCAAGCAGAAAAGCGACGTCATCGGCCTGCAGGAGGCGCTGCGTTTCCAGATCGACGAGATTCGTCAGGCCTTGCCGATGTACGCCGAGATTGGCGTCGCCCGCGAGGATGGCAAGATCGACGGCGAATACTCGGCCATTCTGTACCGTGCCGACCGCTTTGGCGTCGGGGAAGCGGGGACGTTCTGGCTCTCCGATACCCCCGAGGTTCCCGGCTCGAACACCTGGGGCAACGCCTGCGTGCGCATCTGCACCTGGGCCAGGCTCGTCGAGAATAGCTCGGGCAAAGCGTTCTATGCCTTCAACCTGCACCTGGACCACGTGTCCCAGCCATCCAGAGAAAAAAGTGCGGTCCTGCTGACTCAACGCATCGGTAGCAGAAAGCTGGCCGAGCCTTTTGTTCTGACGGGCGATTTCAACACCGGCGAGACGAACCCGGTCATTGCCTATCTCAAGGGCCAGACCGCCCTGGCCGGAGCCGACGGGGTTTCTGCGAAGAATCCCATTCCGCTGGCGGACACGTTTCGCGTCCTGCATCCGGACGTCGAGGATGTTCGAACGGGTCACGCCTTCAAAGGCAGCCGTCAGGGCAACAAGATTGACTACGTGTTCGTGCCGCCGGGCATGAAGGTGCTCGAAGCGGAAATACTGTATGACAACGTTGAGGGGCGCTATCCTTCCGACCACTTCCCGGTCGTGGCCCGGCTGGTTTTGCCCGCGGCCGGCGAGCGCTAAGAGCATGAGAATGTGTCGTCCTCGTGCTTGTCATGCTGAGCGAAGCGAAGCATCTGGGATTCGATTGCAAGAAAGAGATTCTTCACTTCGCTACGCTCCGTTCAGAATGACATTGTGGGTTTCTCACGTACGCTCCAAGCGAATCCGTTTCAGCGCACCATCGGGATGGCCTTCTTCTCCTCGAACAGGCTGCGATAATTCGCCGGATGGTACAGCTTGAATTCAATCGCGCGGATATATTCCTCGGGCCCGCAGTGGCGAACGTTGTCGATGAGCGAAGAAATCTGCTTTTGCGAGCGAAACGCGGAGATGGCCTTGAGCTTGTTTTCGAGGTACGACATGGGCGTTTGCATACGCAGCGTGGGGGGAGCGGCGAAATCACAATAGACGGCGTATGTGTTGACGTAAGGGACCTGGTTCAGCGGTTCGCCCAGCTCGGGCCAGATATTGCCTGCGGCGTGGAACAGGCTGATGAGGAACTCTTCGTAGATGATCCGGTGGTCGGGATGCAAATCGTTCCAGGTCGGCAGGAAACACTGCGTCGGCTTGATCTTTCGTAGATGATAGGTGAAGGCGTTTTGCAGCCCGGCAAAGCCAGCGATGGCCACAGGGTCGTCCGACTTGGCGGGACTTCGGCCGCGGCAATTGCTTAACTGACAATCCGGAAAGCCGAGCCAGACGATATTGCCCTTCGGCACGCCGAGGCTCTGGTAACATTCGAGGCTCTCGTTACGCCGGATCTCGGCGATGCG
>DATKWR010000790.1:0-15314 GCA_035529475.1 Sedimentisphaerales bacterium
ATAATCGAGAGGTACTCCGAAAAAGGTGACAGCATCCTCGACCCGATGGCGGGAGGCGGCACAACGCTTATCGAAGCAAAACTCTTATGTCGAAATGCTCTCGGCATCGACATCAATCCGACAGCCGTTAAACTTTGTGAAGAAGCCCTTAACTTCAATCATCAGCCCCTAAGCACACAAAAAATAAAACTTGGCGATGCGCGAAATTTATCGTTTCTCGACGATAACTCCATCGACCTTGTCCTGACGCATCCGCCTTATATGAACATTATCAAGTACTCGGATGGCCTGATAGCGGGGGACCTCTCGAACGTCGGCAGCCTGCCGCGATTCTGCGACGAAATGCAGACCATCGCGGGCGAACTGTTCCGCGTTCTCAAGCCGGACAGGTACTGTGCGATACTCATCGGCGATACGCGCAAGGGCAGGCATTACGTCCCGCTGGCGTTCAACGTAATGCAGCGGTTCCTCAAGGCCGGGTTCGTGCTCAGGGAGGACATTATCAAGGTCCAGCACAACTGCAAAACGACCGAGCGATGGAAGCCCAAGGCGCAGGCGGGCAAGTTTTACCTGATTATGCACGAGCATCTGTTCGTCTTTCGCAAGCCGGCGGCGGGGGAGGACCTGTCCCGGCTGCGGTACAGCCGCGAGATTGTCTATTGATCATTGTCTATTGACGATTTGCGATTTGAGATCGGGCTTGCTTCTTCGACCCTACTCAGGGCATGCTTCGTGGCAGATTTGGGAAGTTTTTGGTCTTGAGAGTTGAATTGTTGAGCGGTCTGCTCTAATCTATAGCCGAAAAGAGGCTATATGACAGCGATAATAGAGCAAAACAGGGATAAGCTTATAGAGCTTTGCAGGAAGTATCACGTGGCCGTACTGGACGTCTTCGGTTCTGCGGCTACCGACGAGTATAACGAGCAGACCAGCGATGTTGACCTTCTGGTCGAATTCGACAGCTCGGTCAAGGCCAAGCGCTTTGACAACTTCTTTGCACTGCATGAGGCGCTTCAGAAGCTTCTAAAGCGGCCGGTCGATCTTGTCGAGCCGGGGGGGTTGAGGAATCCTTATTTTATCGACTCGGTCGAAAAGACCCGGAAACGACTCTATGCCGCTTCGTAATCCAAAAAAATATCTCTATGACATTATAAACTGCTCTGAGTTCGTGCTTCAACTGACCAAGGGCAAAACCGTCGATGATTACAAGAACGACAGAGTTTTTCGCTCTGCTTTGGAAAGAGAGCTCCAGATTATCGGCGAAGCCATGTTGCAGCTCGACCACCTCAGTCCCGAAACGGTCGAGAGGATTTCAGAGCATCGCAGCATCATAGGATTCCGGCATGTGCTTGTTCATGGTTACGACAGCCTCGACCCCGATACGGTCTGGAACGTGGTCGAAACGAAGATAGCACTCCTTCTGGAGCAGGCAAAAGAACTGCTCCTATAAACATAGTGGTTGGCACCTTGGCGAGCGGGGAGGTTTTTGTTTGGATTCTGCCGGTAGCTTGGTTATCATGCTCGCCTATGAAAGAGATTATTGCCGACAGAACGAGGCTTATCGATGCCAGCGGGATACGGAAGGTTTTTGCGCTGGGGGCGTCGCTGCCTGACCCGGTGAATTTTTCGATAGGCCAGCCGGACTTCGACGTGCCCGAGGCCCTCAAGGACGAAGCGATCCAGGCCATCCGGGCGGGGCAGAATAGCTATTCGCAGACAGCCGGCGACGAGGTTCTCAAGCAAAAAATCGCCCAGCGCGTCGGCGCCGAGTACGGCTGGGAGCATCCCGCCGTGCTGGTCTCCAGCGGTGTCAGCGGGGGGCTCCTGCTGGCCTTCATGGCCACCGTCAACCCCGGCGACGAGGTCATTATCCCCGACCCGTACTTCGTCATGTACAAGCATCTGGTCAATCTGTTAGGCGGCAAGTGCGTCTTTGTGGACAGCTATCCCGACTTCGAGCTGCCGGTGGCGAAAATCGCCCAGGCCATCACCAGCCGGACCAAGATGATTATCCTCAACTCGCCCTGCAACCCGACCGGTATGGTCTATTCGCAGCGGCAGGTTAGGGAATTGGCCCGGATTGCCGCGGAGAGGGACGTCCTCGTGCTGACCGACGAAATATACGAGACGTTCTGCTACGACGGCGGCTGTCCGAGCATCGCCCATTATCACCAGAAATGCCTCGTGCTGCGAGGCTTCAGCAAATCGCACGCAATGACAGGCTGGCGCCTGGGTTACGTCGCGGCCCATCCCTCGCTGCGGGACGTCATCGAGCAGATGACCAAGATTCAGCAATACACGTTCGTCTGCGCGCCGACGCCTTTCCAGAAAGCGGCCATCGCGGCCATGGATTACGACGTCGGCGATTTGGTCGATGGGTACCGCAGGAAACGCGACCTGCTCTACGACGGACTCAAGGACACGTTCGAGATGGCCAAGCCGGGCGGGGCGTTTTACGCCTTCGTCAAGGCCCCGGGCGGGGCGGCGACGGAATTCGTCGAAAAGGCCATCAGGAACAACGTCCTGATCATACCGGGCCAGGTCTTTAGCGAAAAAGACACGCATTTTCGCATAAGCTACGCCACCAGCGATGAGAAGATTGGGCAGGGGGTGGAGATTCTTCGCCGCCTGGTGTAGGTCCCGCTCGTCTTCATTTTTGTCCCTGCTGTTTTTCGCTTGACCGGTTCTACGAAACCGGATAAGAATGGCGGGCAATGATGAAGGTCAGTAGGAGCAAAAGCACTCAAGGAAGCAGAAACCAGCCACTTACCCTTCTTGATGCGCCGGCTTTTTAGGGAAATCGTATGGTCAAGGACATGATTCTCGGGACGGTAGGGGGATTAGGCCTGTTTCTGTTCGGCATGGGACTGATGTCGGACGGGCTCAAGAAAGTGGCCGGGCGGAAACTGAAGGACCTGCTCGAATCGCTGACAAAACATAGAGTCGTCGCGGTTCTGGTCGGGGCGCTGACGACGGCTTTGATTCAGTCGAGCTCCGCTACGACGGTGATGACGGTCGGCTTTGTGAATGCGGGACTCTTGACTCTCAAGCAGGCGTTGTCCGTGGTGCTCGGGGCCAACGTCGGCACAACCATCACGGCGGGGCTGGTTTCGGTCCTGGCCGTCTTTAAGATCACCAATTACGCCCTGCCCGTCGTGGGCGTCGGATTTTTGCTCAATGTAGCCGGCAAGATGCAGAAAACCAGAAACATCGGCCAGGTGATGATCGGTTTCGGCATTCTGTTTCTCGGCATCCACTTCATGAAGGACGCGTTCGCCCCGCTGAAAGACCTTGACGATGTGCGCAACGCGTTGATCTGGGTGGGCCATAACCCGCTTCTGGCGGTTCTGGCCGGCACGATGATAACCATGCTTTTGCAGAGCAGCTCGGCCTCTATCGCCATGATCCAGATGCTCGCCTTTAGCGAAGTGTTCGGCAGCGACTGGCACCTGGTGCTGCAGGTGACGATACCGTACATCCTGGGGGACAACATAGGCACCACGATCACGGCGCAGATCGCGGCCATGCGAACCTCGCGCAACGCAAGACGCGCGGCCATGGGGCATACCATATTCAATGTGATCGGCGTGGCGTACATGCTTCCGCTGCTGTGGACCGGGTGGTTCAGCAGGGCGGTGGAGTGGATGGCCCCCGGCGAGCTTACACAACAGACCATCATGACCCACATATTCTTCGCGCATTTCATGTTCAATACGTTCAATGTGATTGTGTTTCTGCCACTGATCCGGGTACTGGAAACAATCGTTGTGAAGATCCTGCCGGTGACCGAGGCCGAGCTGGCCCAAATGCCCGTGGTCCTGGAAAAGCACCTGCTGGATACGCCGGTGATTGCGTTGGAGCAGGCCAAGCGAGAGATCGTCCGCATGGCGAAAATGGCCCAGGAAGCCATCCGGCAATGCCTCGCCGGTATCCTCACCGATGACCGCAAGGTTCTTGAATCGGTCAGAAGCCTGGAAGATTTTATCGATATGATGCAGCTTGAAATCACGTCGTACCTGACGGCGTTGTCGCAGCGGAACCTGTCGGACCAGGTTTCGATTGAGCTGCCGGTGCTTTTGCACACGGTCAACGACCTCGAGCGTATCGGGGACCACGCGATCAACATCGTCGAGATCGCCGGACGCAAGATGGACCAGAAAGTCATCTGGAGCGATTCGGCGCTGGCCGAGGCGGACGTGCTGCGAAAAGAAATCGACGAGATGTGCGGCCGAATCATCACGGCCCTGGAGGACAATGATGTCAAGGCGGCCAAGGCGGCCCTGGGGAACGAGCGCAATCTCAACAGGATGCAGATCGAGTTTCGCCGCAGCCACGTGGAACGGATGGGTAATGCCATCTGCACGCCCCAGGCGGGCCTGATATTCATCGACCTGGTGGATAACATCGAAAAGAGCGGCGACCACCTGACCAACATCGCCCAGGCGATTATCGGCGGCCTGCAGTGGGAGGGCATCAAGCCGAAAATTCCGGCCGAAGTGTAAACCAGGCATTGCCAACCAAACCGTCGGAAGGTATAATTCTGATTATGGAGAGCCTATCTCGGATATTTGCGGTCGGCGTGCTGTGCGTGTTATTGCTCGCGGAGCTGAGTGTGCCGGTTGACCGAAACGAGTCCGGCCTGGATACGCCCGCCTTCAAGGCCGCGGTCATCGTCTGTAAGGGCCTGATCGATGACGGGCTTTATAAATCCATCCGGCGCAGGACGCAGTTCGCCCTCGATCAGGATGCGAAATACCTGATTTATGAGATAGGCACCTATGGGGGTCTGCTTCAGTCGGCCGACGATATTTCCAAGTACTTGATCCTGGATATAGGCAAGAAGGTCCATACCGTGGCGTACATCACGACCGAGGCGATATCGGCCGGGGCAATGATCAGCGTCTCGTGTCAAGACATCATCATGCTGGAGAGCACCACAATCGGCGATTGCGCTCCGATTGCCATCGGCGGCACGCTCGAGGGCGTCGAGCGCGAAAAGGCCGAGAGTTTCACGCGAGCGGCTTTCATGCGGGCCGCCGAAGCAAACGGCTATCCGGCGGCACTGCTCAAGGCCATGGTCACCATGCAGACCAAAGTCTATCGCGTGAAGAATCTGCAAACGGGCGAATCTGAGTTTATCGAGGACGAACGGCTGGCCGAAGATCCGAATCGATACGACGCCGGCAGCAGGGAGCTGATTGTTGACGATGATGAGATTCTGACGCTGACCGCCGCCAAAGCCTTCGAATATGGCATAGCCAGGGCGCAGGTCAAGGACCGGGCCGGGGGCCTGGCGTTCCTGGCCGAGCGTGATGGCGTGACGTTTGCCGGTGAGCCGATAGTACTTGAGACCAACTGGTCGGAAGAGATGGTCCGCTGGTTGAACTCGCCGACGGTGATGGCCGTGCTGGTGGGGCTCGCCTTGTTGGGGGTCTATATCGAGTTTAATACGCCGGGCGTCGGGCTGCCCGGGCTGGCCGCGTTGATATGCGTGGTCATCATCATCGGCAGCAAATACCTCGTGGGGCTGGCGAATTGGGTGGAGGTGGTGCTGCTCGTTGTGGGAATTGTCCTTCTGCTGGTGGAGATTTTTGTCCTGCCCGGCTTCGGCATCGCGGGTATCGCCGGAATCACGTGTATTTTCGTGGGCTTGTTCGGCATGCTCGTCAAGAATCCCCCGGACAGGCTGCCGTGGCCCCAGGATCCTATCGGCTGGAACGACTTCACATGGGGAGTCGTCGGGCTGGCGCTCGGCTTTGTGGGTTTCGTGGTCGTGGCGTGGCTGCTGGCGCGGTACCTGCCGGGCATTCGATTTTTCAGCGGACTGGTTCTTGTGCCGGCGCCGACCGGGCGGGGCGGGTCGATGATGCGGGTCAGCATGACTGCTTCGCCTGAAAGCCAGACCCGAGGCGTGCAGGTCGGCGAGGCCGGGGAGGTGGTCTCCACGCTGCGGCCGACCGGAAAAGCGCGATTCGGCGATGCTATCGTCGATGTCGTCGCTGAAGCGGAATTTCTTGACAAAGGCGCCAGGATCGAGATAATTCAAATTCACGGCAACCGTGTCGTCGTTAAAAGACAGCCCACAGAGTGAGATAAACCGATGGATTGGTGGCTGATTTTTGCTGTTTTTTTGTATTTTGCCTGTGCGGCGCTGATTGTCGCAGAGGTCTTCGTTCCCAGCGGGGGCCTGATCAGCATTTTCGCGCTGACCTGCCTCATCGGCGGCGTGGTGATATTCTTTCAGCACAGTCGGGCGGCCGGGTGGATGGGGATACTTATCGCGGCGGTCATGATACCTTCGGTTCTGATTGTCGCTTACAATGTATTTCCAAAGACGCGATTCGGCAAGAGCGTGACACTTGCGCCGCCGCAACGCCGGCAGGGCGATGCCGTGCCGGACACGGACGAGCTGAAAAATCTGCTTGGCGCCTCCGGGGTCGTCCTGACACCGCTGCGGCCGGTCGGAATGTGTGATTTCTCGGGACGGCGCGTGGAGTGCGTGGCCGAGAGTGGATACGTCAGCAAGGGCATGAAGGTCAAAGTGATCGCCGTGCAGAGCACGCAGTTGACCGTTCGTATGGTCGAAGACAGTTAATGAAAGGACAGGAAGATGTATAACCTGACAAATATGATTATGGCAGGCGTGGACGAACAAACAAAAGTAATCTGGGTCGCTGTTTCTCTGCTGCTTGGTATTGTAGTCCTGGTGGCGTTGCTTCTGGTCGTAAAGTTCGCCCGGCTGTGGCTTCAGGCGTATTTCTCTCGGGCGGACGTTCGACTTTCCGAGCTGATCGGCATGTGGCTGCGAAAGGTCGATGCCCGAACCATCGTCATCAGCAAGATAACCGCGATTCAGGCGGGCTTGAGTCTGACGACAAAAGATTTGGAGAGCCATTATTTGGCCGGTGGAAAGGTCCCGAATGTCGTGTGGGCCCTCATCGCAGCCAACAGAGCAAATATAGATTTGACATTTAAAATAGCTACTGCAATTGACTTGGCCGGGCGTGATATTCGTGATGCAGTTCAAACGAGTGTCAAGCCCAAAGTAATCGACTGCCCCGACCCGATGAAAGGCAGAGAAACCATCGATGCAGTCGCCCAGGACGGCATCCAGCTAAAGGCAAAAGCAAGGGTGACGGTTAGAATGAACCTAGACAGGCTGGTGGGCGGTGCAACTGAGGAGACGATTATCGCTCGCGTGGGCGAGGGAATTGTCACCACTATTGGCAGTGCGATAACATACAAGAGCGTTCTTGAGAATCCGGACAAGATCTCCAAATCGGTCCTGGCCAAGGGACTTGATGCCGGAACGGCGTTTGAGATTTTATCTATTGATATCGCCGACGTCGATGTAGGCGAAAATGTCGGCGCCCAACTCCAGAAAGCCCAGGCCTATGCCGATTTGGAAAGAGCGAAGGCCGAGGCCGAAAAACGCCGGGCAATGGGCGTGGCGCGTGAACAGGAAATGCGGGCTCTCGTAGTGGAAAACGAGGCCAAAGTGCCGCTGGCCATGGCCGAGGCATTCAAGAAAGGCAATCTTGGCGTCATGGACTATTACCGAATGAAGAATATCGTGGCCGATACCTCGATGAGGGACTCCATCGCCGGGCCCAAGAAGAAAGAATAATTGCAGGACATCCGGGCATCCATATCATGAATGCTTTCCTGGCACAACTGATTCTGGCTCGTCGCAGCGAGGACACTAACCAATGGACGAACATACTGTTCATCGTGGTGCTGGCCGTCTTCTGGGCGCTGGCCGGCATCTTTAAAGCCAGGGCGAAGAAGACTCAAGAGGGCGATACCGGACAATCGCCCCGCAGGCCGGTGCGCCAACCGCCGGCACAAAGCAGGACGGCGCGCGAACAACAGCTCAGGCAAGCCGGGCATCCCGTCGGTCCGGCCGAGCGTCAGCCGCATCGGCCGGGCCTTGGGCAGGCACGCACGCGTCTCGCCGAGCTGCGCGCCGCGGCTCAAAAATTCGCCGCCGAGGCCGAACAGGCATTCCGCGTGCAGATCCAGCAAGCCGCGCAAAAGGCGCAGCCCGCGATGCAGAGGCCCACGAGTCCCCCCGAGCCCAGCGATGTCCTGGAATCTCCTGCCAAGCTCCCAACGGCCCCACAACCAGAGGACCTCCCGCCGCCGGAGGAGACATTGCCGTCAGATTACCTTCCCGGACTTTTGTCGGATTACACGGACCCCGACCACCTCAGAAGGGCGATCCTGCATTACGAAATCCTCGGCAGACCCTTGTCCCTGCGGGATCCCCCCTGATTCGCTTATCGGACTTTGAGCCTGGGGAATTAGAACTGAAAAACGAATAGAGGGAGCGATATATTCATTCGATGATTATCTACAGAGTATCCAGAAAGGCTGAATAGAAGAAGAATCGCACAAATACGACGTTCTATCGCTGTATGATTTTGTTCATTTTATAAGCCATCCAAACCAACTGAACTAATTCATTGCCAACAGTACACCAATCCTGTCCATTCTAAGGTATTGGTCTGTTCGATACAAAAACCATATTCAAGGTCCTATAATATATGTTATGTTTCATTCGGCCTATACTTCGAGCCTGCGAGTGCGGTTTTCGACTTTTGGACTTCCCGGCGGCGGCCGGCCAGCTTAGATGGCCTCAGAATGAGAACGGGTATTTTGAATTGACCGCATGGTCGGCCGTAGCCGCAAGATTGTCCCAGGTCACCGCTACCCGGTCCAGCAATCCAAGATTCTGAAGAATGATGGAGATGTTGACCGTGGCGTCCGATGCGGAGAAATTGCTTTCGAGGTGACGTTCGAGGTTGATGAGCGACGAGGCGAATTTTATCTTGTCGCAATACAACAGAGCCGTCCTGTAGTGAAGTTCGAGAGTGTCCTTGTCGAGGCAATCGGGGCCGGTCAATTGATCGAGCGCTTCATTCTTATGCCCTGCCTCGAACAGACAGACGGACAGTTTGCTCCGAGCCCGGGTGTAGGCCGGGTTAAACCGCAGGGCCGTCTCGAACGAGCTGATGGCGTGAGTCAGCCTTCCGACGTTTAACAGCAGAAGGCCCAGTCGATAATGCAGATCGGGATTCTGGGGCCGGTGCTGGATTTCCTGGCAGTGGGCGGCAATCACGGCATCGGTCAGATCGGGCGAATCGTCGGGCTCGTCAAAGGCCGAATCACTCGCGAGCCTGGTCTTGAACTGAAGGATTGCCGTCTCGGTGAACAGCAATGAGCTGTTCGGCTGAATGGCCGCGGCCAGCGAAAGCGTGCCCAGGGCGTCCGGAATCCGGCCGGCCAGCTTCTGCGCGATAGTCAGGCCGATGTACGCCTCGACGATGTTGTCGTTGATTTCGACCGCCTTGTTGAATTGCTGGGCCGCAGGCTGATCCTGGCCCATCTGCAAATACTGCGTTCCCAGCTTGATCGTGGCCTCAAGGAAATCCGGGCAAAAGCGCAGGGCCTCTTCGTATTGGCAGACCGCGTCTGACGTGGACCCCAGCATGCGCAAAATGTCGGCTCGTTTCAAGAGCAGATCGATTCTGTCGGGCTGGGTTTGAAGCTGGTCCTGAACCTGCTCCAGGGCCTCGTCAAGCTCTCCCTCGGCGATGAGCTGGTCCACGCCCTCATCCTGGGCGTTGAAGTTGTCGGGATGGATCAGGATCGCGGTGTTGAACGTCTCGACGGCCTCTGTGTATTTGCCGGTGGCGATGTACAGATGTCCGAGCGTAACGAGGGCCGCGATATCGTCGGGGTACTCGCTCTTGAGCAATTCGTATTGTTGTATGGCTTTTTCCAACTGGCCGTTCTTGAAGTAGATGGCCGCCAGCCTCTGGGCCGGAAGCTGCAAATAACTTTTGAACTTCAGGCAATCCTGGTAGAACTCTATGGCCTGGGACTCTTTACCCAGTCGTTCGTAGCAATGTCCGAGAGCATACAAGGCCATGGTATTGTTGGGCTGGCGAAGATACACCGAATTGAGCTCCTTGATGGCCTCCTGTATCTGGCCCTCGTGCAGACAAATGGCCGCTGCGGCCAGACGGCCGTGCGCGCAGGCGGGATGCTCGAACAGATATATGCGAAGCTGCTCGGCGGCCGTCGCGAGTTTCATTCGGCTCATCAGCTCTATCGTCTTGTTGAACTGCTCGCATCGGCCGGATTCATCGTCGTCCGCCGCAAGCTTGACCGCGCTGAGCCAGTGCCATATTAAGTCCGCCGTATCGACCGAGATCGCCCTGCCGAGAATTTCAAGTAATCGACTCATACACCACTCTCATCCAGTTCTCAACTCTTGGCTTGCATTCGTGATTGTAGGGCCGTGAATCATCCTCCGTCCGTTGTGAATCACAGTCAAAGTATCGACCATCGACGCGCGCACATTAACCCCGCCTCCGGCAATCTGAGACTCGATGTGTCATTTTGTTCTTCTAACGCGACGATTGTGTGTGCTGTGCCGATTGTTACGATTTTGAAGCGTGAGGGCTGTTTCTGAAGGTGTTTGGCAGGGAGACAAGACTGACCTATAACAACTGCCGTTGCTGCAATTCAAATCACCCTGCCGGCGCCAGAACGTTTGCGAATGGACCCTGGAACGCAGCAGTCGTGACGATGACCTCGACGAAGGACATACGAAGGCAAAATCATCCCGGCTTCGCGGGTCTATTCAGTTTATGGGAACCTGTGCGCGCCCGGCAAAGGCACGCTGTATGCCGGGGGGGCTGTGATCCTACTGCGAATCGAATTTTGCCATCTGGGCCTGTTTCTCTATCTCTCGCAAATACGTCAACGTGCGGTCCAGTTTATCGGTCAGGTGTTTCAGTTTCAGCATCGTCCGTACACGCGCCAGAAGCTCCAGCTTATTGACGGGCTTGCTGAGAAAGTCGTCCGTCCCGCAGTCGAGGCCGCGTTCGATGTCGCCGAATTCGTTCAGGGCCGTCACCATGATCACGGGAATGTCTGTGGTCTTGGGATCGTTCTTGATTTTCTTGCAGACTTCAAAGCCACTCATCTTGGGCATCATCACGTCGAGCAGAATCAGGTCGGGAGGATTCTTGGCTATGATTCCCAGCGCTTCGATCCCGTCGCGCGCGGGGACGGCCCGGCAGTCCACGTCCTCAAGGTACGCCTGCAGCAGCTCGCGATTCGGCCGGTTATCATCCACGACCAGCACAACGGGCGTCCTGGCCCGCTCCTTCTTATCCTTGGTTTTGCCCATAAGAGAATAGCTCCCGTTCAAACAAGTCGCGTGCGTTACTTTACCAACGCGTCCATAACCGCCTTACAGAATGCAGGCAAATCGTCCGGCGCGCGTGAGGTGATCAGGTTGCCGTCCACCACGCATTCGGCATCGATATACTCGGCGCCGGCGTTTATGATATCGTCCTTGATCGCCACAAAACACGTGGCTTTCCTGCCCTTGTACGCCTTAGTGCTGCACAGCAGCCAGCCGCCGTGACAGATCGCCGCGATCACCCTGCCGGCATCGACCATGTCGTTGGCAAATCCAATGACATCGGCGCTTCTTCGCATAAAATCCGGCGCGAACCCGCCCGGCACGAGCAGGCAGTCGTAATCGCCGGCGTCCGCCTGCACCGCTGCAATCTCGGAAACGCAGGGGTAACCTTCCTTCGAATGATATTGTTTTTTCGCCTCGGCTGCAACCAAATTGACCTCGAGCCCGGCCTCGCGGAACCGATAGTACGGATACCAGACCTCAAGCACCTGGTACATTTCGTCAACCATTATGGCAATTCTTTTTGCCGCCATAGTCTCACTACTCCTTAACTACCCGTTTGTAGTGTGCCCGGGAGGGCATGTCGGAAATAACGCCTTACGGCGTCACTACGAACGGTTTGCCCTAATTCGCGGAAATTCGCAATTCTGTGAAACGTCAAGTAATTGGCATCGTGTGCGCGATGCGCCCCGCCGAGGCCGTCATCGTAGGCTGTCCTGGAGACGGCAATGATATCGTCACCTTCAAAGAGCCAATCGACGTACTGGAAAGCATGTTTCTCGCGGTCTGGGTGTCGTAGGATGACGGACTCGACGCGCCAGTCCCGTAAATCCGAGGACGACACGAGCGTCAGAATGTTGCGATAGGCATCGGGGTTCTTCTGCTTGCTGACAAGCGACCAATACCGTCTGGCCACGGGATCGTAGCGAATAGTAAACTTGTTCGTGCCGCCATAGAAATGGATGAAGTCCTTCTCGGGATCGAAGGACACGGACTTGCCATCCTCGGAAATGCGGACCACGGCGGCGATCTCCTGTTCCTTATTCTCGACACGGAGGATGTTTACGAGCTTGTTGTCCGGCGTGACGACGACATTTCCTTCAAGCCACGCCCTGCCGGGCCAGGCCGGGTCGAAGCGGAGCCGA
Organism: Sedimentisphaerales bacterium; assembly: GCA_035529475.1. Classification (GTDB taxonomy): domain Bacteria; phylum Planctomycetota; class Phycisphaerae; order Sedimentisphaerales; family Anaerobacaceae. The sequence continues at coordinate 12,367 of DATKWR010000790.1, forward strand.
TTGCTGGAGGTCCAACTGTCCGCGTCCAGCAGGTCCGCATCGGCCGGGGCGCTCATCACGAACGAGCGGAAGTTCGTGCCCCAGCCTTCGGGCGGGTTTCGGTCCTCCATCGCGCGCCAGATGCGCCCGTCGTGAACAACGACAGGGACAGGCGCACAATGATACTGCCCTTCAGCGAACAATTGCCCCGAGCGATTGTCTTTCGGCGTGGTCCAGGTCTGGCCCCCATCGTCAGACCGGCGGATCACGGCGCCGCCGTACTGGCCCGCGGTGCCCATGATGTAAAGGGCCCCTTTGTGGACAAAGAGCGAGGACCAGAACTGCCCGTCAAATTCGGTCAGCCGCCGCCACGTTTTGCCTGAATCGTCGGAGCGAAAAATCGCCGTGCGGTTTTCATTCGTAGCCGGGCCGAAGTAGTCGTGCGAAGCCACATACGAACCATTGGACAGCACCGCAAGGCTCGGCGAGCCGATATACCTGCCGCTCTCGGCGGGGCTGTAATCAATGACCACGCCCGGCACGCGCGAATGATCGGCGAGGCCGGGCGTCTGCCTCTCGGCCGTTCTCGTGCCCTGCTGGATCCATGCGAGATTGAAAACGTAGTGCTGCTTACTGCTGATCAGGTGGATGAGTCCGTCGGGCGTCTGAGTCGCCGACAGATAGCCTTTCGGCTCGGCGTGCGTGGCGTCCATCGTAAACTTTCCCGTATTGCCGCCGCCGTCAATTTCTCTGGCGGGGCCGCCGTCGGTGAGCAGCCTCTTGACGGGCCACGTTTTGCCTTCGTCGTAAGACAATGCGGCGAACATGCCGAATACCTTGCGCTCTGCACCGACTGGATCGCGGATGACCATGCCACTGGAGCGATCCGTGAAGCTCACGAGCAGGATTGGCCCTTCGTGCAGCCTTTGGAGGATGAGTCTTTGTCCGCTGCCAAGGGGCGGGAATTCGCTGGCTGAATACGTCCAAGTCCGGCCCATGTCCGCTGAGATGCTCATGGGCATCCGGCCTGCAATCGTGTTGCCGCGTCCCAGCGCCATAAGCCTGCCGTCCCTGAGCTGTGTGACACCCGCGTGAATCCCGGCAACCCACGCGCCGGTCGTGCCGGATTCAAAGGTCGGCGCGGGCCGGCCCGCGCCGGGGTCGGTCCACGTCTTGCCGGCGTCCCGGCTGATGTGCACGGCCGTTCCGCCGTTGCCGCCCGTTACGGCGTCGCAGGGCAGGACGATAAAGCCTTCGCGCGTCCGGAAGACCGATTCGACGGGCATGTGGCGAAGGCCGTGCTCGGGATTGATCGGCGCCGCCTTCGACCACGTGGCGCCGTTGTCGGTTGAGGTTCGCATCACGGTGGCCAGGCACCCCCACGTCGCCGCCGCCGAGAGACCGTTAAAGTGGTAGATGGTGTCGTGGCCGTCGAACCAGAAAGCCGGAGCGTGGTCGTTGCGGTCCGGCGCATCCCAGAACAGCGAAGCGGGCTCCCATTCCTGCTCGCCGGATCGCAGCCGGCTGGCCAGGATACAGAGCTCGCGGCCCGGCTCATTCCGGCACGAATACCATATAGCCAACAGGTCCCCGTTCGGACAATCGACCAATGCCGGGTCATGATTGTGCCGCGAGTACATCGGTCCGTCCGAGCCCGGCGGGATTTTGACATATTCCCGAGGCCCCTGGAAATATGGTTTATTCGGATCGCTACCGCTCGGCCGGTCGGGCTGAACGTGCTGGACCACGTCGCGCGCGTTGAGCGGCGGCTCAGGACCCGCAAGCGGCTCGGTCCCAGGCAGCTCGCCGATGACGGGGCGAAAACCAATCAGCCAGCTTTTGTCCTCGGGTAGCGTACCCAGCCGGTTAGCCGAACGCAGGAATAGGGTCTCGGTACTGTGACTGCCGCCGCGAGTGACCTTGAAATCGCCGCCGGCCCGCCCTACCGGATCGGTCTGGTCCGCCGGCTCGTATGGCCCATACCAATCATGGCACCATTCTTCCACATTTGCGTGCATGTCGTAGAGACCCCACGCATTCGGGGCGGTTTGCGCGACAACCAGCGGCACCGGCTCAGCGTCCTTTTGCCGCCGCGCCGGGTCGGGGAACCACGTTATCCCGGCGTTCTTGTGAAACTCGACCGGCAGGCTGTCGCCTGTATAGTAGGCGGTCGTCGTGCCCGCACGGCACGCATACTCCCACTCGGCCTCGGTCGGCAGACGGTACGGCTTGTCTTCCTTCTTCGAGAGCCATTCGCAGAACCGGGCCGCCTCGTGCCAGCTCACGAAAATCACGGCCTCATCATCCCGCTCGGAGAAACCGAGTTTTCCGCGAAGCGCGCGATGCGCGGGGTCAAACTGCTCGTACTGGGCATTGGTGACCTCCGTCGCGGCCATGAGAAAAGACTTCGTGATTGTCACCCGATGCACGGGCCGCTCGTCCCAGTCGCCGCCCTTCTGCTGGCCCATCTGAAAGGAACCCGGCTCGATCGGGACGAATTTCACGCCGATGGAGTTCACAAACGTATCGGTCGCCTGGCCTGAACGGGCACTTGCCGTCCCCTCGAAAAGACACAATCCGGCCGCCGCACACATTAGTACAAGCACCGGCCCTTTGCTTCTTGTCATGATGTCGCCTTTCAAGTCGTCTGATTGCCATGGTCTTCGATAAACTGGCGGATTTGCGGCTTGACATATATTTGCTCGATATCGGCCACTTTCGGCACCGCTTCGGCACACAGCGCCGCCGCCACTACCGACGGGGCCTGCGTGTCAAGGAAGAAAATGTGCTTGCCTTTGACCGTGCAGAGTCCCCCGCCGCTTCCGCCCAGCGGCTCGTTGCGAACGCTAACGCCGTTTGCTTCCAACAGTGCCAAGAGCTCCTGCAGAATCCTTTGCTCGTCCATGGACCGTTCGTTGCCTTATGTATGCCGCCGTTCAAGAAAAAACACGCTGCACGTCGATATATAT
>DATKWR010000791.1:0-2566 GCA_035529475.1 Sedimentisphaerales bacterium
TGCGCGTCCAACTGCCCGCGATGCGTCACCCAATCGACGTAGTTCTCGTCGGAGGGATCTTGCCTGGGATTAATTGTGGTTGCAGTGCGGTCCCAGCCCAGAGCCAACTCCCCAATATCGGGTAGATGTCGCTTGCCGAAACAAGCCGTTCGGTAGCCATTATGCTGAAAGACATGCTGCAATGGAAATAACTCGTCGTGATAAGGCGGCTTGTTGGGATTGTCCAGGCATCCCGTCGTGCGCGGGTAAAGGCCCGTCATAAAGGAGGTTCGCGACGGTACGCAGATCCCATCCTGGCAATAGGCGCGATCGAACCGTACACCTTGCTGGACCAGCCGATCCAACTGCGGCGTCCTGACAACCAGATGTCCCGCGTTTCCCATAACATTCGCATTGTGCTGGTCCGCCACAATTAACAGCACATTCGGTCGATCTCTATCGGTCTGATTCATCAAAGGCGTATCTTTCGCCAGCAGATCACATCGACCGAGTCCAATCACTGCTGCTGTCGAAGCTATACTTCCAACAAAAGACCGTCTTGTCAGTTCATTGTTTGCGATCCTGCTTGCTTTATCTACGGCCATATTCTGCCTCACATTTCGAATTTACGAGCTTATATTCACTTGCTGTTTCTGCCGGCGACGTTGGTATAAAATTGCGCACTTTCCAATAGAGTGATTTTGAAAGTCTATCGACAAGAACGTGTCAATCACTCTTCCCCACTTCGTACGTGCAACTCCTGAATCACCGACGCAATCTCAATTGGTGAGCATAATATCGTCGACATAAACGATACCTTTGGCCCCGGCACCATCCACGCCAATGGTCAGAGTCCCGACCTTAGAAACGTCTATCCCCGCGCCAGCCAGATCCACAACAATTGGGCTCCAGGCATCTACAACAGCAACCGCTACTGCAGCGACCTTGACACCGTTAATCTTAACATAGAGCTCGCCGCCGGTACTCTCGGGACTGAATCGATAGTACAAGACCAGCTTTTGGATACCGGATCTCGTCCAATCTTGGGCAGGATCAAACGTCCGGGTGGCCTCAGAAAGCGGGGACGAACTGTTGTCGAACGCCATAGGTAGGGACTGGTTGCCCGTCCGCACGATTGTTGTCTCTGGAAGATCGCCGTTACCGACCGTGGAACCATTCGCAGGGTCCTCAAAACCATCCACCCAGGTTTGCCATATCCAACGACCCTCAGCGTTTCTATAGAATTCCATATTATCAACAACAATAGAATCCGTCGTGGTGAAGCTCCACACGTAGCCTGGCCAGGTTTCGGTATCCCCGACCTCATTGACCTTCCAGTAATAGACCGTGTTCATATCGAGGCCGGCCAGGTCATAGGCGGTATCCGTTAACCCAACCACGATGGGGGCGATGGTCTCATCGGAAACTGCAACCGGATCATCACTTATATAGAGATTGTGCGAAACCGCACCGCGCCCAGCGTCCCAGGAAAGCGTGGGGTCCACGGACACAGCCGTCTGGCCGTTTGCAGGAACAGGATCAGCGGCTTGAACCGGAACGTTCAGGAACTTAACCTCACTGAGACCATACATATTGAGCGGTACGATACCCTCAAAATTACTCAGGGCATTAATGCGCACCCCATGCACGGCCAGATCGTTAAGCGCTACGACGGTATTGGCTGCGTAACCATCTGCTCCCGGGGCCTGCTCAAAGGTCACGGGTTGCTCGGTCAGTGGCAGCCAGGTTGTGCCATCCGCCGTGTATTCAATCTCGGCGTCCTTGATACCCCAACCCATAAGATTCTCAACCAGGGTATTGTGGTTCCAGACCAGCATCTCGTTGAGCTTCACCAGGGTCCCGAAATCATACTGGATCCAGACCGGTGTTCCTTTTTCCTCCAAGTTGCTAAGCCACATGTCGTCAAGGTTGGTGTTATGGAGGTCATCGGCATTGAGTCCGGCGCGATTGACAGTATTGACCGGGTCGACGTCCTCAATGCTGCTGGAGGCCGTCGCGGTGATGTACTCGCTCGCCATTGGGTAAGCGTACTTGATCGTGTCAAAGCTAACCACCGCACTGGAATAGACGGCGCCGCCATTGATGGAATCGACACGCCAATAGTACGTCTGCCCATAGTCCAGACGCGGCAGGGCGAACGAGGCTTGGCTTTGGCGGCCCTGATACACGCCGGCCGGATCGTTATTTGGGGTCGCCGTATTAACGTCATCAAAGTCGGTGCCAAAATAGACATCCTGGGCCGTGCTGTTCATACCGGGTTTCCAGCTCAGGACCACACCATCCAAAGGCATTTCCGCAGATCCGTTCTCAGGAAGAAGAGCACCCGGCGCCAATTTCTCTTCCAGAGGCGTGACCCACTTGTACACGAGATCGGCCCGGAGCTGCTCCAACTCCGCCTGGCTCAGGGGCGCATCAAAGATCATCACCTCCCCAATCGACCCTTGAAAATAACGGCCGTTATTACTCGTCGTGCCCAAGGTAACCGCACCCTCGGTGAAATCCGCGGCAGCTTGGGTGGCCGTCAGTGGGTCACCCTGGTTCGTCCAAAGCTCGGAAGCCCCAGTGG
>DATKWR010000792.1:0-3290 GCA_035529475.1 Sedimentisphaerales bacterium
ACATCGTCCGGCGTGAAGATCATCGCTGAGCTGCGAGCGGGGGGACTTGGGTGACGACGGTAACGTGCAGCAAATCGGCCGGCAGCGTTCCCTGTGAGATGCATTGCAGGAGGATTCGTGCAGCGGCAGATTTGCCCGCTCTAAGTGAGCTCTTGGCCCGGCAGAAATTCCCATCGATTCTCGGCGGCAACGTCGCCCGAGCGAATACGGGTCGATTCAGCTACTGGGCCGCCGACCCGAAGGAAGTATTTGAGTTCAATACCGGACAAACAGAGCCTTTCGTCAAACTGCGGAAGATACTGACGAAGTACAAGATTGCGAGTGGCTCGCGCGCCCCCGCGGAATGGCCCGAGAGTGAGGTTTTTCGCGGCGGATGGATAGGATATTTCAGTTACGAACTCGGCAGATACATCGAGAAACTCCCCGTCACAACAGTCGATGATCTTCGGATGCCGCTAATCCGGCTGTGCTTCTATGACCGGGTGATTGCTTACGACCATGTCAGCGGAGATTTCTGGCTGTTTGTTCTTGAGCTGCCCGGCGACATCGAGAGACCCGGAGACAAGTTCTCGCACATGGAGGGGCTTTTGGCCGAATCTCAGGACGTTCGCATCGCGCCGCCTGTGCCTGCGAAGCTCGACAACATCGATTTTTCGCGACTGCCATGCAATATGACCAAGGATTATTACCTGAGCACCGTCCGGAAGATAAAGCGGTATATTTTCGACGGCGACGTCTATCAAATCAACTTCTCACAACGGTTTGAGTGCGATTACAGCGCCAGGCCGATAGATCTCTACCACTGGCAGAACACGTACAACCCCAGCGGATACGCCGCCTATATCGACGGCGGCGATTCTTTCATCGTCAGCGCCTCCCCCGAAATGTTCATAAAGATCGCGGACGGCGTCATCCGGACAAAGCCGATAAAAGGTACCCGGCCCCGGCTCGACGAGGGAACTGACGCGAGTTTGCAGGCGCAGCACATCAATGCACAAAATCTCGATGAGCTGCTCCGCAGCGCCAAGGAACAGGCCGAGCTGAACATGATCGTTGACCTGGAACGCAACGACGTGGCCAGGATTTGCATCCCCGGCACGCGGGAAGTCGTCCAGCCCAGGACAATCGAGACGTACCCCACGGTCTTTCACGCCGTGGCGACAATTGCAGGGCGGCTGCGCAAAGACGCTGCATTTTGTGACGTTCTGAAGGCGATGTTCCCCGGCGGCTCCATCACCGGCGCTCCAAAGATCCGCTCCATGGAAATCATCGACGAAACCGAGCCGACGGCCCGGGGTGTCTATACGGGCAGTATCGGTTTTGTCGGCATCGACGGAAACGTGGGCTTGAATATCGCCATAAGAACGATTATCATCAAAGATCAAAAGGCGTTTGTTCAGACGGGCGGCGGCATCGTTGCAGACTCCGATCCGCAGGCCGAATGGCAGGAAACCATTACCAAAGCGCGAGCGCTTTTGGCGGGGATAAACAGCGTGATGTGCGATACGCATCACGCGCGACACAACACGAGACATGGCTGAAAAAGTCTTCATAAACGACGAATTGGTGGATATCGACAAGGCCCGCATATCGGTTACGGACAGTGGCTTTCTGTATGGCGCGGGGCTTTTCGAGACGATGCGAAGCCGCAACGGAGTGGTCTTTGCGCTGAGGGACCACCTCGACAGGCTGTTCTTCAGCGCCGCGAGTCTGTCGATCGATGTCTCATACGATAGAGGCTATATCACGGATGCCATCTACGAAGTGCTGCGCGCCAACGAATTGACCGCTGCACGCCTGCGGTTGACGCTCACCAATGGGCCGATGACCGAATCCGAGCAGCAGCGCAAGCCGACGCTTCTTATCACCGCCACGCAGTTACGGCCCTACCCGCCTGAATACTACAGCAAAGGCGTGCTGGTGGTGCTTTGCCCGTACCGGCAGAATCCATACGAGCCGACGTATGGCCACAAGACGACGAGCTACTTCTCACGCATGATTGCACTGAATCTGGCCCATCAAAAAAGAGCCGCCGAGGCGCTGTGGTTCACGGTCGATAGTCGCCTGGCCGAGGGATGCGTCAGCAACGTGTTCCTGGTCAAGGGTTCGGTGCTTTATACTCCGCCCATTGAGACGCCGGTCCTTGCAGGCGTCGCGAGGAAAACCGTCTGCCAGATGGCCTTCGCTGAATCCATCGAGTTCGTCGAGAAGGCTCTTTCCATTGACGACGTGCTGGGGGCCGATGAGATTCTTCTGACGAACGTCATTATGGAAGTTATGCCGGTCGTCCGGGTAGAACAGCATGCAGTGGGGCAGGGCAATGTCGGGCCGATGGCCAAAAGGCTGAAGGCCAGATTCGATGAGCTGATCGAGAAAGAGTGCCAACCTTCAAAGAGTTGAAAGGGAGCGAGCGAATCGCGCAAGGAAGAATGAACGCACAGGATATTGCAGGCAAGATCGAAGAGATATTCCCACTTGCACTGGCCCAGGACTGGGACAATGTGGGATTGTTGATCGGCGATCCGCAGAAAGCCGTCAAAAATATTTTGCTGACCATCGACGCCACGAACGACGTTGTCGCCGAGGCGAAGAAGCTCAAAGCCGATCTGATTCTCAGCTATCATCCGGTCATCTGGGACGGACTGAAGAAGATTACCACCGATTGGCCGACGGGCGCGGTATATGAGCTGATTCGCTCTGGGATTGCCGTTTTCTCAATTCACACGGCGCTGGATGCGGCCATCGGCGGCGTCAACGATGGCCTGGCCGAGATGGTCGGCATCGTGGACGGCGAGCCCCTCGGCGATTACGTTGCCAATCCTGCGGGCGATAACTACAAGCTCGTGGTTTTCGTGCCGGTCGAATCGCTGGCGAAGGTTTCTAATGCGATTTTCGCCGCCGGAGCAGGGGCCATCGGCAACTACAGCCATTGCAGCTTTGGCACCGAGGGAACAGGTACTTTCCTGCCTGGGCGGGGCGCCAGGCCCGCTATCGGCAGAAAGGGCAAACTTGAAAGAGTAGCCGAGATACGGTTCGAGTCGATTGTTCCCGCGGGCAAGCTCGAAGCCGTCGTCGTCGCACTGAAGAAGGCGCATCCTTACGAAACGCCGGCCTTTGACGTCTTCAAGCAGCACGACGCCGGGCCGAAGCTCGGTCTGGGCCGGATTGGCGAGCTGGAGCGGCCGACGCCACTGGTGCGGATCATCGAGAGAATCAAGCGTGCCACCGGGGCCAGGGCTATCGGCGTGGTAGGAGACCCGAAGCGGCTGGTGAAAAGAGCCGCCGTTTGC
>DATKWR010000793.1:0-5089 GCA_035529475.1 Sedimentisphaerales bacterium
TCGATGGGCGGCTGGGGTGCGGCCCACCTGGGCTTCAAATATCCCCACCTCTTCGGCGTGGTCTGCATCGATGCAGGCGCTCTGCTCGACCCGCGTGCCCTCCGCGAACGCCACCCCGACATCTTCGACCAGACGTTCGGCACGGCGGATAATTATCTCGCCAATCACCCTCGGATGTTGATCGAAAAGAATGCGGACAAGGTACGAGGCCGAACCTTTATCCATATCGGCGTGGGCGAGAAGGACGCACTCCTTCAGGTCAATCAAGAATACCACGAATTGCTCACGGCCCTCGAGATCGAGCACGAATATGAAGTGGTTCCCGGCGTCGCCCATTTCAACCGCGATTATCATCGCGTCCTGGGCGCCGATGGATTTGCCTTCTATAAGAAAGCGTTTGCCGACGTGTCGGCCTCTGATACCAGCGAGAAGCAGGAGCGGTCTGTCCGGGTCGGCTCCAATCCGCACTGGCTCGAGTTTCGCGGCAGGCCGATCCTGCCGATTGGCGATTCGGTTACACAAGGCTGGATGGAAGGCGGTGTCAATTTCGATCAGCGTGCCTACCTCGATGCCCTGTCCGCACGCGGCATCAATGTGGTTCTGTTGTGGAGCTACATCGCCACCAGCGCCGAGACGCAGCGGGACGACCCGCGCATTGGCTACGAGGCGCCGGAGATATGGCCATGGAAGGGGTCGCCCGACGAAAAGAAATTCGACCTGACGGCCTTCAATCCGGCTTACTTCGAGCGGTTGTGTGAGTTTGTCCAATACGCCGACAGCAGGAACATCGTCGTTGTGATTACCGTGCAGGATGGCTGGCCCAAGACGAGATTCGCGTGCCATCCGTTCAATGCGGCGATGGGCAACGGGCCGCTGACCGACCGGCGGCAGTTCGTCGAGTTGGCCGACTACAATGAAGAGATGCCGGCCCGATACAACCCTGACTGGACGTGGCAGCAGAAGAACCAGTATTTCCAGGAGCGCTTCGCCGACCATCTTACAGCCGAGCTGAAGAACTGCTCCAACGTCATCTTCGAGATGTTCAACGAAGGCGAGTGGTACCAGCCGGCGCAGCGACGCCTGCACGAGGAGCATTTCCTGCGTTTCTTCCGAAAACGGACCACCGCGCCGTTGGTGACCAATGCGGACCACATTCGCTCGCGGGACTTCGGGCCGCGGCAAGACCCGGCGGTGGATATCGTCAGCCTGCATGGCAAGCCCTGGACAGGTCACTTCGCCCGGTTTGAGAAGGAATTCAAGGCCGAGCCGGCGCGGGTGGTGTTCGAGAGTGAGCCGGTGCCGTCATTCGGCGCACCTGATGCACCGCCCGAGGAGGTGGTGTCGCTGGATACTCTGCGGGCAGCCGTGTGGGAGCGGGTCCTGAGCGGTGCCGGCTGGGTGGCGCAGAACGATGCCAGTTTCGGCTGGGACCCGAAATCGGCAACGGCCGGACTCGCGAATCTGCGTGATCAGGCTTACGATCAGATCGGCCACGCCGCGAGATTCTTCAATCAAACGGGAATCGAGTTCTGGAAAATGAAACCAGACTCGAAGCTTGCCAGTACCGGCATCTGCCTTGCTGAGACAGGCCGCGCGTATGTAGTGTATGCCCCGAACGGCGGACAAATCAGCGTCGATCTCTCTGCTGTGGCGGGTCCGATGAACGTTCAATGGATCGACCCTCGCACGGGCGCGGCTGCGGCAGATAAACCAGTGCAAGGTGGCGCCAAGGGCTTCTTCCAATCGCCGGGCCCGGACGATTGGGTCTTGTACCTTCGACAAGCAGAATCGGCCCAAGAAAGGACGACAGAATGAAAACCAAATCGACTTGTGTCCTGGTGATTTTGGTATCCCTGGCCGCCGGGCACATCGTCAATGCTACGGCGGCTGACGCCCAAGGTCCTTATCCCCCAAGCCCCGTCATCGCGGACATGGTGCTGGACTGGTCCACACATCAGCGGCATGCCCAGGGAAGTGACAACTTCCAGTTGACCTGGGCGGACGACGATCATCAGTACGGCGCCTGGGGCGATGGCGGCGGGTTCGGAGGCTCCAACAGCGACGGGCGCGTCGGGCTGGGCTTTGCACGAATCGAGGGAGCCTGGGACAACTACAAGGGCTTCAATGTCTGGGGAGGCAAGGACGCCGAGAACCGTGCGCAGTTCACGGGCAAGAGCTGGGGGACCATCTGCGTTGACGGTGTCCTCTACTCCTGGATCACCCCTGACCAGCCGGATACGGGGGATCCGCGCGACCACTACCGATACATCGAGCTGGCCAAGTCCGCAGATCATGGCACCCATTGGACCAAGGCGGACTGGCGGTGGTGGCGCGAGGACAACCTGATTATCCCCACGTTCCTGGTCTATGGGAGGAACAGTGCCGGGGCCAGGGATGAGTACGTCTATTCATACTTCATCCGGCCGCAAGACGTCAACGCTACGCAGTCCACATTAGGGCTGAACGTGCACAAACCCGGCGGTCTGTTCCTGGCCCGCGTGCGCCACGACCGGATCTTCGCCGGGCGCGATGCCTACGAGTGGTTCACCGGCATCAGTGGCGGCAAGCCGACCTGGGGTCCACTGGCAAACAAGAAACCCGTATTCGAGAATCCCGATGGGACGGGATGGTGCGTCAGCGCCAGCTATAATCCGGGACTTGACCGCTACCTGCTGGCGACCGAGCACAGCGTCTCTCACGCCGGCGTGATGTCTCTGTTCGATGCTCCCGAACCATGGGGATTATGGACCACGGTCAAGTACTGGACGACGGAGGACAGGTTTGGCGATGTACGGCCTGGCGGCACCCTCGATTGGGCGGACAACGTCTTTTTCATTTCCTTCGCGCCGAAGTGGTTCAGTGAGGACGGCCGCCGCTTCACCCTGGTCTTCACCGGAGGCGGCAGGGGCAAGAACAACGACTCTCTGAACACCGTGCGAGGAACCTTCCAGCTTCGGAACTTGGCGAGGGCGACAGCCCACGTCCGCCCCGCGAAAGGCCCGCTGCACGTCCACTCGAGTAATCCCCGTTACTTCACTGACGGAACGACAAATCCCGACGGCTCATTGAGAGCTGTTTACCTGACGGGGTCCCATACATGGAATAACTTCCAGCACAACGGCGTCTATCCCCACGTGGACTACGACGAATACCTGGATTTTCTGGAGAAGCAAAACCATAACTTCGTCCGGATGTGGGCATGGGAGCAGGGCGGTTGGGATCCCTGGAGCGCCGGCTACGTTATCGTCGAGCCGGTTCCGTACGCGCGTACCGGGCCCGGCAGCGCGCTGGATGACAAGCCGAAGTATGACCTCACGAAATTCAACGATCAGTACTTCGAGCGGCTCAGGTCCCGTGTGGCCGCCGCCCAAGAACGCGGCATCTACATCTCAGTCATGCTCTTTCAGGGCTGGAGCGTGGAGAAGAAAGGCCAGGTGGGCAATCCCTGGCAGGGGCATCCGTTCAACCAAGCCAACAACATCAATGGCATCGATGGCGATCTGAACGGCGACGGCGAAGGGCCGGAGATACACACCCTCAGCGCTCCGCCGGAAATCCTCCGACTACAACAAGCGTACGTGCGTCGGGTCATCGACACTGTCAACGACCTGGACAACGTTTTGTACGAGATCGGCAATGAGATGCATCCTGGCTCGGTGGCATGGCAATATCGCATGATCAAGTTCATTCACGATTACGAGAGGACCATGCCCAAGCAGCACCCCGTTGGGATGACGGGAGCACCCATCCAGAATGCCGCGCTATTCGGCAGTCCCGCCGACTGGATCGCACCTACCGGCAAGGATGGCTACAGCACCGACCCGCCTGCCGCCGACGGCCGCAAGGTCATCATTTCCGATGTGGACCACGTCTGGCCGAAGCAATACCGGCAATGGGTCTGGAAGAGCTTTACTCGCGGGCTCAGCACGGCCTTTATGGACCTCTATGGCGCGACCAGAATCGGTGACAAGAGCGTGGCGTCGTTCGGATTTGTCGGCGATTGGAGCGCACAGCACGAGACGGTCCGCAGGAACCTGGGATACACTCGTATCCTGGCTGAGCGGATGAACTTGGCGGCGATGACGCCCCGCCCCGAGCTTGCTTCAACCGGGTTTTGTCTGGCGGAACCGGGAAGGCAGTATTTGGTCTATCTGCCCGATGGCGGTGAGGTGAGGGTGGATCTCTCCGCCGCGTCCGGTTCGCTCACGGTCGAATGGTTTAATCCGCGTTCCGGCGAGACTGCGCAGGTCCAGAGCACTTCCGGCGGTCAGAGACGCTCGTTCAAGCCCCCGTTCGATGGCGACGCCGTACTTTGTATCCTCAAACAAACGTGAAAGGTCAAAGTTGTCGAGGAGCTTTGTGCGTATGAATCGATCAGGAACTCAGTGCGTCGTAACTCGTCGTTGTTTTCTGGAAGGCTCAGTGCTGGCCGGCGTTTTAGGGACTGCCTCAGCATTGCCGGCTTGGGCTCAAGAGAAAAGCACAGCCGGTCGCCGGTCGATCACTGTCGGTGTTGTGCAGCAGGCCCGCGAGCCTCAGCTTGCCGCCAATCGCGATAAGATCGTGCGTTTCATCGATCAGGCCAAGACCCGCGGATGCCGGCTAATTATCTTTCCCGAGGATGCGCTGGGTTCTCCTGTGGGGACGTTGAACGAAGATATTGAGAAGGCGGTGGATGCGATTCGAGACGCCGCCCGCTCCAATGACATCTATGCGATTTTCTGCTCGTCGTTCGTGATCCCCGGCTTTGCCCCGGATCGGCGGGGGCATTGCCTGCGTGTGATTGGCCCGGATGGCCGGATTGTCCTTCGCTTCAATAAGCTGATCTGCAACCTGCCGCCATCGGACTCGCGCAGGGCGCCGGGCGTTTTTTATGTCGATGGTATTCCGTGCTGTGCGATGATTTGCGCGGATCGCTGGCTTCGAGGTTTCGAGGAGCTTCCTGTCACGCTGGGAGCGAAGATTTTGATTGATTGCTCCGCGAATGCCCGAAAGGAGTGGATTCCAGAGTTCGCCTGGTATCTGCCTGTCACGCGCGCGCTGCGGAACAACGTCTTTTCTATTTTCTGCAACATGGGCGAGCATCCAA
>DATKWR010000794.1:0-2993 GCA_035529475.1 Sedimentisphaerales bacterium
TCGTGGTCCATTCCATGTTGTGATACTTCAGCGCGTCCAGCTTGTGATCGGCCAGGTTGCCACGATACACGCTCGCGGCGTAGTCGAATCCCGCCTGCTTGATATGGTCGCAGAGCCGCCGCTGGTTTTCCGCCAGCTTCCCGGCCACCTGGGAATCACGCAGATTGGCATTGGCCGGGATGGGCAGCAGCGGCGGCGTCCCGGTGTGCCACTTGCCGACGAAACCGGTCCAATAGCCATGCTCGCGCAGCACCCGTGCTACGTTCCAACCGCCGGGCTCGACCTGCACGTTGAAGCCCACGTTCGACTGCGTGCCCGGAGGACAGATCTTCATAAACCGTTCGGTTGTGCAACGGCTGGCGTATTGCCCGGTCATACACGTGTACCGGCTTGGCGTGCAGACGCTGGATGCGGCGTATGCGCGGGTGAACTTCACCCCTTCACTGCACAGCTTGTCCAGCGTGGGCGTGAGAACCTTGCTGCCGAAACAGCCGAGAGTGTCGGGATTCTGGTCGTCCGTCAGAATGAACAGAATGTTGGGTCTGCTCGATGAAGCGGTCCGAGAAAGAGCCGGCGCGACGAAGATGGCCGCCCCAACCGCGAGCACCAGTGTGATGAGTGTGAATCGAAGTTTCATGTCACTATTATAACCTCCTCCCCGCCCGTTTCAAGCAGATGATACATCCCAATTTTTGCACCCGTTTCGGACGGCCGAACGCATGTTCGCTGAAGGCGCAATCCGGTTCGGGTTTCCTCCAGTGGTAAACCGAGCGATCACAGTCCTTGTTCCAGTCTCCACAGCATCGCTCGGAAGCTCTCTCTTTCGGGCAGTGTCAGATTGTCATTGCCGGAGGCGGACCGATACACACCGGCAGCTTCGTCCAGTTCCCCTCGTTCGAGGTGGATCGAGCCGAGCAATGCGTAGGCGTCGCCGTACGGCACATTTCGATGAACCATCTCCCTGAGAACTCTCACCGCTTCATCCCTCTGGCGTCGCTGATACAGATAGAAGGCGTATGTGTAACCGTACTTTCCCTCTTCAGGGTGTAGCTGGTAGGCCTTACGGCAGAATCGGAGCGATTCGGCCGGTTGGTCCGGCGCCAGGCACACAGCGAGATTGTACGCCGCGACCGCCGAATTGGGGTCGATTTCCAGCGTTCTGCGAAACGCCCGTTCCGCCTCTTTGGGGCGTTTCATCTCGCCCAGGAGCATCCCGAGATTCAAATAGAGGACGGGATTGTTCGGATCGAGGGCGATGGCGTTGCGAAGCGAGGCTTCCGCCTTGTCGTTCTCGCCTTTGGCGTTGTACACGAAGGCGAGGTTTACATGGGGCGGCACGAAGTCCGGCCGCCGCTTGATGGCACTCTCGTACGAGGCCAGAGCCTTTCCCTGGTCCCCGCGCTGCATGTAGAAATTGCCCAGGTTGTAGTGGGACACATAATCATCGGGGCGGGCACTGAGCGCCTCCAGCAACTCCTTCGTGGCACGTCCAACCGCCGTGCGGTATTCGCCTTGGAATTGCTCTGCCGGGATGGCAGCCAGAGCGCTCGCTGCTCGCACGCGCACCAGAAGATACTCGTCGCCGGTCGCTTTGGCCAATGCTCTGAGGGATTCATCGGTCACATATCCATCCAGCGTCTGAGCGGCCGCCGCACGCACCAGAGGGGAAGAATCCTCCTGCAGGGCTTTGACCACAGCCGGCCATTTAACCTGCGATTCACAGTTATGAAGCAGCCGGATCAGCGACGCCGCGAAGATCTCATCGCGGTCTTTGGAGCCGACGTATGCCAGGATAGCGCTCAATTGGCTCCAATCGCCTCGCCGGGCGGCATCCACAAGAGCCGCTCGCTCCAAAACGGGTTTCTGGTAGTCCTGCTTGTGCCACTGCCTTACCTGCTGATCCGCCCACGTCGGGTCTTTGTCATTGTGGCAGATGTTGCATGCATTCGGGGATTTGAGCTTGAGGGTGGCCGCCGGCGAAGGGGGACGCATGGAATGATCGCTGCGGGCCATGCGGGCGAAATCGGTCATGGGCATGTGGCATGCGATGCACCGGTTCCCCGTGCTGTCGGTCTCGTGGTGCGTATGTGCCGTGGCGTTCTCAACCTTCTCTTGGTGACAGGGCAAGCACGCAGCATTCGGCCTCTCATCGCTTCTGAACCGATAGCGTCCGCTGGATGTGTGGCAGTGCATGCAATCCAGCTCGCCGCTCTTGACGCATGGACTCATGCGCCACGTCGTCATCGTGTAATTCTCACCCAGGTCGCGTCCGTCCGGGTAGAAGTCCGGGTGCTCCAGGGTTATCAGATCGAAATGATCGAAGTAACGGTCGCCCGGCTTGAAGGAAGTGCTCACCGGGTTCATCTTGGCATGGCACGATCCGCACATCGAGTTGGTCTGCTCAACGGTGAAGGACTTAGTGCTGATGATCTTGAGGTCTTGCGGGTTTGCAGGCGTTTCTTGGGACGTTTTTACGGGCGCACTACCTACGGCCGCCTGGCAAGCCCGGACGTGTTCCTGGGCGGGACCGTGACAGGCTTCACAGTTGATGCCCGGCTCGGCCCACGTTGTGCGGTAGGTATCGGTTCTCGAATCGTAGTTGGTGGACAACTGGCTCACATGGCAGCCATGGCACGAGGTATTGAACGTGTACATGGGGTCCGTCCAGTGCACGGGGGCGTCGGCTCCTGCGCCGGGGAAGTGACGTACGCCGCTGGCGGCCGTATCGAACCATTCGTTGGTCCGCACGTCGTAAGCCACGGGCAGGGTTTGCAGGCGTCCGCGTTCCATCGGCGTCAAAAAGTAATAGACGTTCTTGCCGCCCATTACATGCACGATTTGATACCGTTTCTCCCCATCCGGCCCCTGTTCGAGGACCCAACCTTCCTCCCGCCCAATACATGCAAGATACTCGCATTCACCGATCTTGACGGGAGCATCCTGCGCCGTCAGATTCTCCTGCGCGAATGCAGACGCATACGGCTGCATCGCCA
>DATKWR010000795.1:0-12456 GCA_035529475.1 Sedimentisphaerales bacterium
GAATACGTCGAGGTTGCCGAAGCCGGGGTCGTTTTCCTTGGTGATGATCATGCGCCAGGGGCCGTCCTCATTGTCGCCCAGGTAAACCTTGGCGGCCTTGTTGCGGACGGCGTTGTAGCTGCTCATCCACATCACATCGACCTCCGGGTCCTTCTCCCAGCCGTAGCAGCTAACCACATAGCCCATGGACTGATTTTTGTCCGGATAGGCTGCGCACTTGTATATCTTGACATTGCGGTAGTCGTTGCCGATGGGTTTCTGAGACAGGTACTTCATGAAACCAAGGAACCATCGCACGGTCTGGCCGTTGGGGTGTGAAACGGGATCATAGTAGGCCGCGCCGCCGCCCCGTGGAATCAGCCCATCGTTGTCCTGGATGAAAAGAACGGCGGCCATGCCCATCTGTCGCAGATTGCTCTGACAGGTCACGTCCCATGCCTGCTTTCGGACCTTGCCTAAGACCGGCATCAGGATTCCCATGAGCACCGCGATGATGGCGATCACCACGAGCAACTCAATCAATGTAAAACCCCTGCTCGGTCCCATCCAGAGACTCCTTAGAAGACCAATACGCCTCGCGAACAGCCCGACGGACGCACCGTGTCGGCCCAGCCAATGCCGGACGAGCCTGCGTCAAGAGCCTCAAATGCCTTGTCCCACAACGATGAGCAAGACCACATCCAAAGCGATCCACAAGATGCGCTTGGTTGTTCAGTACAACCAACAAACACGGTAGCCTGGTTACTGCACGTTGTCAACCGCCTAAGTTAAAAAGTCCAGAAATCTGGGCGTCCCAAAGGCAAGGCTTCCTTTGCTTTCTTCGTGTCTTGACCTTGTTGACTACTCAACCCAAATTTCCTGACCAGATTGTCGTACTGGGAACGCTTAATGGGTATCATACAGCCGTGACGCACCTTGGGCGGCAGACTGTACTTGTCCCAGTTCTTATTGAAGGTGTAGCCGTAGATCTGGTACCAGGGTCCATGCCACGAGCTCATCAGACACCCAGAAATTGATATCCGGCGCGGAGTCATTGCGATTACCCACCAGGTAATAGCGGCCGTCGTGTCCCTTACAGATATCCGCGTGTCCCCGGTAGTCCTCGGAAACACGCTTGCCCAGGTTGAGCTGGTGCCAGTGCAGACCGTCCAGGCTCACCGCATAGTACAGCCGACCGTAGTCGCCATGTATCATGTGGGCAAAGAGATAGGCTTCGTGAACGACCGGGGCAGGAACATAGTGTGAGCGCAGCGTTTGGGTCGAGAACGAGATTGCCATTGAGTCGGATGTGCTGCGCCCGTACGGTTTCTTCGCCCGTGACTACCCAATCGCCTTCGCGTACCACAGGCTGCTGCACATCAATCACGATCCGGCGGTAGTCGTATAGCGACACGATCTCGTTCTTATCGCTGACCTGCAGCATAACGTGGATTTGTTTGCCTGCTGCATCCTCAGGAATGGCTATTTGTGCCACCGCATTTGTCTTATTGTCAATGACCGGCGATCCAGCATACGTGCCCGCTTCGGGGTAAACATACCACTGGAACTCTAATGCGTCCCGGTCTGGGTCGCTGGAGGCCGAGGCATCCAAAGTCACGAGTTCCCCAGCCTTCGGCGTGATATGGACGATCATGTCGCTGACATCGCCCTTGAACGCTGCAATTGGATGATGGTTGGCCTTCTCATAGGGCATTACACACCAATCGAAGCGTGCCTGACAGTTGTTCAGCATGGCCTGGCGCCAGCGCCACACCGGTGCAAACTCGTTATCGTATTGGGTGCCGCTCTCCGGGTCCGTCCACCGATCGCTGACCTCGGCGTAGGCGTAGAAATCCCCGTAGGTCTCCTCATCCTTTTTTATGTCGTCATGTCGGGACCAGACGTTCTTCTGCTTCGTCTCTGTGAATCGTCCGCTCCAGCCACCCCACGATGGGTGGTCGATGTCATAGAGTCCCTTGTTAACCAGTCCGAGCCAGGGAATAGTGCCACCACCTTCAAGGAAGCCATTTCCCTTGAATCGATAGGGGTACAGCGCCCCCAAGGCCCCATGATCGTGCATGATATGCTGCTCGGCCCAGCGATGCTGGCCTTGGTTGTCTCGGGAATAGGGCTGCCAAACATACGGCCCGACGCCGTTGCCTTGTCCCATGTAACCGTACGTCTGGTGATTGCTGCGGATCCAATGAATCCCAGGGAACTCGCGACAGATCCACACGCCGGCATTGTCCTGTGCGCCATTTTCAAAGACGCGCAGCCTGGCCACCAGGGAATTCAGCTCCTCATCGCTGTGTGTGGCCCGGATGTCCCACAGGGCCTGAGCCAGGGTGTTTGAGCCGGCGTTGACCACCACGTTCAAAGGCCGTGGATCATTTCGCTTGAGGGCCTTGACGATCAGCTTGGAACCCGCACTGGACTTTCCCTCTCCAACGTCTGCGATGCCATACTTGCGCTGGCCGGAAGCCACGATAGCGAGAAGGGATTGCGCCGTTGGATATCCGGATGCGTGCAGGCACAGATTGGGATAGACCTGTTCATAGCCATCGATCAGCTTGACAAACAGCTCGGGGTGCACCACTCGCTTGTATTCGTTCGAAGAGCGCTCGTTGAGAAACTTGCCCGTCACGGCTATCAGACCTTCCAGCTCGAACTCGTTGCTGTTGACGAGCATGTGGATCATCTGCTGCTCTTCATCGGGCTCGTTGCCCATATCGGCGAGAATGATCAATCGCGGCCTGGCCCCAGCCGGAACTTGAATCGTCTGCGGTGTCCATGTGAGCTTCGCGGAGAAATCTCCTGTCGCGGTATCGAAGTCAAGTGGGTCGATGCACAGACGGGGGTCGCGGGATGGTCCCTCGTAGCCATAGCCATGCGATGACAGCCACCATCGTCCATCAGGCCCTGTGAACAGCGAGCCGTGCCCCACCTCATCGAAGGGGCAATCGGGGGGCTCGTTCAGCTTGCTTTCGTATTCAGGTTTGGCCGCTCCATAGATTGGATTCTTCGAATACTTAAGGTAAGGACCCCAAACATCCTTTGCCGTTGCGTAGCCAACCGTGTAGCCCCAGCCCGTGGCGGACCAGAACAGATAGTACGTGCCATCAATCTTGACCATGTTCGGGCCTTCGATGATCGCCGAGTCCCATGCCCCGTTCTCCGAGGGCACGAGAAGTCGCTTCTTGGGACCGAGCACTTTCACATGGTCGAGGTCCACTTCACAGATGGTAATGCTGGATTGTAGCAGATAGGTGCGTCCGTCATCGTCGAAAAACAGGCTCGCATCGTTGCTCTGAGCAAGCGGTTCGTCGGTCGTGAGATTCGTGTACGGACCGCGCACCTCGTCTGCGACGGCCAAGCCCGACCCCTGACGGCCGGTTTTGTCCCACTGAACATTGTACGTGAGGTAGTACTTTCGTCGCTGCGGATGGAATCGGATCTCCGGCGCCCAGAGTCTCACGTTGCCCCAGGGAATATCTTCATTCCTGAGCAGGAAGCCTTCGTCCCTCCAATGCAGCAGATCATCGGACGACCATAGCTTAAACCCGGGCCAGGTCGCTGGGCCGTCCTTGCCCGGCTCTTTGTATGTGCCGGTCATGAAATACCTCTGGCCGGAGCGGATAATGAACGGGTCCCGGATCCAGCGAGGCCCCCTTTCAATGGGGTTCCGGTAGGTAAACTCCTCCCCGGCGGCAGCGGAAGCCATAGCCTGAAGTACAAGCCCTGCAAACAGGCCCAAACCAGGCAAAGCCTTTGGTGAGCAGATGCTCGAACATAATCGCATGAGGCAGACCCCTTTCTCTTGATTAGCGAGTGACGCGCGTGTCCTTCAGTCCAAAATAGTGCCTATACCACGGTATTTCCTGCTGGTTTCCCAATGCGTCCGGAAGTCCCGGCGGTCGTAGCTCGCGACACCATGCACCAAGTCGCTCGCGCAACTCACGGGCCTTGGCGGGATGTTCTGTAATGAGGTTGTTCCGCTCGTGCGCATCGCTCTCGAGGTCGAAAAGGAACTCGGCCGAAAGGCCAAGGCACAGGTACTTCCATCGCCCGGCCCGTATGGCGGCCTGGTTCCAGAACCGCCAATAGAGGACATCGTGCGGCGGGCCGATTTTGCGGCCAGTCAGAAATGACATAAGGTCCACGCCATCGAGCTGGGCAGACTTGGCTATTCCGGCCGCCGCCAAGGCTGTGGGGGCGATATCGAGCGAACTGACGGGCTCCGAATAGGTGCTTCCTGCCGGCAGCGTGCCCGGCCAGGACAGTACAAAGGGCACGCGAATACCGCCTTCACTGAGCATCCCTTGCCGGTCAGGTGAGCCAGGAAGAAACAGTCGTCTATCGGCGAACCACGACTAAAATGCCGATGTATATTGCATTAGGTTAGCATTTATGTTAACGCACAGCAATGAAATGGGAAGAACTGTTACTGAAGGTAGCCGACGAACCGGTCTTCCGAACGGGCTTTTTCGCCGCAAGTGGTGAAAGCCTGCCTGGGCTGCGGCTGCAACTCAGCCGTTGGACCAAGGCCGGCAAGCTGATCCAGCTTAAGAAAGGATTGTATACCTTAGCTGAGCCCTGCCGCAAGGTGAATCCCCATCCTTTTGTTCTTGCAAATGCCATGAAGAAAGCCTCGTACGTCAGCTTGCACTCAGCACTCGGGCACTTCGGAATGATCCCAGAATATGTTCCTACCGTAACAAGCGTCACCACGCAGAGAACCTTCTTAATCTGTTGCGGCAGTAGTTGAGGTTGAACCTCAGCACGACGCATATGAAATCCCATTGGTGTAACTCTGCCAGATAGCCAATTCTCCTTGCTCTACCTGCCGAAACAGATGACCTTACCGTCGGTGGTCGACATATACAGCTTCCCGCCAGCCGCGGCCATGCCGTCGAACACAGGGTTGCTGTTCAACCTGATCTCGTGGAGCTTGCTGCCGTCGCCGGTGGAGATGACCTGGAGCAGGGCGCCCTTCTTGCCATCGAGAGCGGCAGCCTGATCCTTTGCCTTGCTTACGACCTTCCCGTCGAAGGGTTTCGCGAATATCTCTTCTTCATCCAAAACATCCGGAGGTCCGGCGATGATCAAGCTATCTCCAGCCAATGCCATGGCACGTGCCTGCAATGGCTGACTCGTATTACGCCAGTTGAAGGCTATTGCGGAGATCTCCTTTAACGGGTAGGTGCCATACAGGCTGCGGTCAAATGTGATTCCATGGCCATGCCCGCCCTCTTGCACCTTTTCATTTTTTCTATCTTTCTTCGCATCATACTCCTGTTGCTGATTAGCCTCTGAAACCCGTCTGATCGCTTCAGGTGAGACCTCCTTCTTGGCTGAATAGAGCTGGTATTCCAGCACACTGGACCAGACGTACAGGTTGGGGAGGCGGCCGTAGCCGAAGACGTTGTCATCATTGAACACCAGCATGCGTCCGGCAGGAGCGAAACGACCTGCCCTGAACCAGCCGTTGTGACCCGTTCCGTATCCACGGCCGAAGACCCAGTAAGCACGATGAAACCAGTTGTCGTCCAGGAAACCGCTGGAGCAGATCAGGTGGGCCTCTTCGCCACCCTGGTCGGTTGCTCTGGTAGTGTCGATATTCGGTCGCTTACCATCCATGCCAATCGTCTGCGACCGCATGTACAGACGTTTCCCGTCGCTGGAGAGGATATCCGCGAGGGCCACCGCCATATCCAACGCTTGTGCAGTCGTATCCAGGGGCTCGCCGCTGCCGGGGATCTTGTCATCCATGATCTCTTCAAACAACTTCTCACCGGTCAGCGCGTTGAGCTTGAACAAGCGGAGGCCGCCGTCGAGGAACATGGAGCGGCCGGCAACGCCGTACACCGATCCGTTCTGCACGAGCACCGCACCATGTACGGGCCACGCTGACTCCAATTGCTCGTATGAGACAATCCGGCGTTCTTCCGGGGCCGCACGATAGCGCCACACCAGTTCGCCATCTGTCGTCCGCAGACAGTATACCCAGCCGTCACGGCAGCCGAAGATCGCCATATTGCCATAAATAGTAGGAGGTGTATCGACACGTCCATCGGCAGTAAATGACCAGAGTACCTTGCCTGTATTTGAATCCAGTGCATGGACCATGTGGCGATCCACGGCAGCGACAAACAGTCTTCCGTCTGCAATGGTTACCGGAGAGAGTTTACCACCCAGATCTTCCTTCCAGGTTTCTTTCAGTTTTGCGGGCATTTTGGTCGAACTCGATCCACTGCGCTTATTATCGGATCTGTATGTCGGCCAATCTTCTTTACCTGTAGCTTTTGCTTCAACCTTGCCGTAGGCGGGACCTGTCTCCAGGCGATTTCTATTCTGCTTTGAGCTCTTCGGGGCCTCTCCCGTCAGGGCGTTGAATCCCGTCAATTTCGACTCGATATAGCATCCACAGGGATGCGGCGGCGCATAGGTGAGACCATTGGCGGGCATGTATCCATAGAGACAAGCACCCCGAACCCATGGATTCGGCTGCCACTTCCCTGTTTTTAGGTCGATGTACTCGATGCCGGTACGCGCCATGATAAGATAATTGTCAGTTGCTCGGCCTCGATGACAGCGATGGTGGAACCAGTCACTCTCTCCCGGAGGGAATACCTTCTTCTCTTCGCCGGTGACCGGGTCGCGCCCGGTAAACGTCCATGATGGTCTTTTGTCTTTCAAATTAGTAGACCAGACCAGGCCATCGGCCACCAGCAGGTCATAGGAGGACGCGTGCCCCGAGCTGCCATGAGGCGCACTCCATAAGCTGGAACCGTCCTTGAGGGACATCGAGTTCACGGTGCCGGGCCCGGCAGAGAAGAGAACCACATCTCCATAGATAACCAGATTCGGAGCTGCCCCAGTGACAAAAGTAGTCCGAGATTCTTGCTTTGTGCTCCACAACTGCTTACCGGAAATTCGCTCCAGGCAGACCACCATTTCACCATTGAAGTATACCACATGGTTCGTATCTGCTCCCAAACTAAGGGGAGCTACATTCGCGTCTTTCGCCCACAGTACCTTACCGGTAGGAATATCTATCACGATAATCATCTTTGGATCTGTTGAGTTCCATGCCCAAGGACGTGATTCTCTGGCCCTACTCGCTTCAACCCAACAGCGGACAGTATCCAATTTCCATTCTCCCTTTGGCGGTTCGGAGGCGTGCGCTGAGACGATGAGTTGGCTGCCGGAGACCAGGAGTTCTTCAGTATGTTCGGTACCATCGAATGTCTTCAGAGTTTTGCCTGTTGCTGCGTCGAGCATGGTGACCGGGGCGTGAAGTCCCAGTGTCACATAGACCTTATCGCCCACCGCCACAATGCGTCGGGGCAGTTGTGCGGGGCCGGCTTTTGCGGGCCAGAGACGACTGTGCCATTCGGGGATGGCGCGTTTCCAAAGCAATTTCCCATTGAAGGCGTCCCGAGCCACTACCTGCCAATCCGAAGGCAACTGGATCGAGCTTCTCGGACCTTCATCGATGATGGAGAAGATACGCCCATTGGCACTCACGACTCCGCTGATACTGCTCATGTGGTCGTGGTGGCGGGACCACTGCGGCCCGCTATCCCATTGCAGGCGTTTCGGTGTACACACCTGTTTATCATGGGATACGGCGTTGTTCTTGGAATCGTAGAGGAAGTGGGTCCATTCGTCGATGTCGGAGGGGACGGGCTTCGTGAAGCTTTTTCCGAGAGCCGAACCGAGCGCAACACCACGCGGTGCAAGCACCCTCTTGATCTCTTCATTTCCTAATTCGGATTTCGCGTCTTTCACCACAACAAGGTTAACAAGGTTCTCGGCATAGGGCAGTGTTTTACCATCAAAAACAACAGCACTGACGCGGCCGTAGTTGCCGTTATTGCCGATAGTATCCCGAAGTTTTTCGATCTTTGCCGAATCGGTATCGAGCACCTGAACAAGAAACTTTTCATTCTTTCCAAGGTTCCTGATCAGCTCTGTATCATCACCACCGATCACAACAGCCAATCCCCCCTTGACTCCGCTCTCTTCAAGCGGCCCTGCCGACACATTGACGACTGCCAGCATGCAAATAAGCGTCATTACAAGTCTCATTTTTTTTCTCCTGCTTTGCCAGTTACTTTGGGTAGTCTTTTCCGGTAATATCTTTCACGGCAGCATGAAACTCTTTGATTAATCGCTGCAATATCTCGGGGTTTTCCGAGGCCATATCATTTTTCTCTCCAATATCCTTTTTGATATTAAAAAGCAAAGGCTTGTCAAGAATAACCGCGGGTTCACCTTTTCCGGTATCCGGATTTCGGGTGCGTTCCCTGGTCCCAAAATGAATCTTGTAATCACCAGACCGGTAGGACAAAGGAATCTCGTGTATGAACAGATAGTCCTTGCGAGGGCTCTTTTGGTTGTCAAACAGCACTTCAGACATATCTAAACCATCGACAGCCTCTCCGGGTTGGATTTTCGATCCAGTGACTGAGGCAATAGTTTTATAGATGTCTATGTTTACCATAAATGCGGATGAAACCGAAGGTTTGATTCTACCCGGCCAATAGAATATACAAGGGACTCGAGGTCCGCCTTCCCACGTTGTGCTCTTCTCTCCCCGTAAAGGACCGGCAGTTCCCCCAAACTCCTTAAACATTGTCCAAGGGCCATTGTCACTTGTGAAAACAACCAGAGTGGAGTCCGAAAGTCCTTGCTCCTTTAGGGTTTTAACTATTTCACCCACAGACCAATCGAGCTCCTCAATCACGTCACCAAATATCCCCCCCTTACTTTTTCCTTTAAACTTTTCAGAAGCAAAAAGTGGTACGTGGGGCATATTATGCGCCAAATAGATAAAAAAAGGATTCTCCTTGTTCTTCTTTATAAAACGGACAGCTTCATTGGTGTACCGCTGGGTAAATAGTGACTGCTTGGCCGGTTTCTCAATGACTTCACCATTGCGCATAAGCGGAATGGGCCACTCTTCCTCCTTGGCGGTTTTAAAGGTATCGTACGTCTGTTTCCTCCCTTTGGGTGCGGGCGCATCGTTGCTCCCCGGAGTTCCATAGTGATAATCAAATCCCTGATCCATAGGGCTGTTTCCCTCTCCTCCGCCCAGGTGCCACTTGCCCAAAAGGGCTGTTGCATACCCATGGCTTTTGAGCATCTCCGCTATAGTCACTCTTTCAGCCAGCGCTTTACTGTTGCTCAATCCTCCCCTGTGTGGATGAATCCCGGTCATGAGTCCCTTTCGACTGGGCATGCACCAGGCTGCTGCCGCATAAAAATCCGTGCAACGCATGCCTTCATCTGCCAGTGTGTCGATATTGGGTGTGGCAATTACCTTGTTGCCATAGCAGCCCAAATCACCATAACCCATATCATCGGCCATGATCAGGATGATATTAGGCGGTTTCTCAGTCTCCGCAAGTACTGTTGTAACGGCAACCAGTATGGTTGCCGCCGCAATTGTTTTTCTAAAGTTCAATCTGTTCATTTCTCTTCTTTTTTCGGAGTTTTAGAAATTTGACTTCCTGCGTCTACAGAAAATCTTTTCCGGTAAGTGTGACCTGTTTGTCTTTCTTTATTTTCAGGGCCGTTGTCTTGTCTCTGTACCTGACCGTGCATTCTGTTCCGGTTCGGCTGCGTATAGTTGCTGTTACAAGCGAGCGGTCTTTCCATGTGATGTCCACTTCGAATCCATCCCGAGCCCGCAATCCTTTCACACTGCCATCGGGCAACGCGGACGGCAGCGCCGGCAGCAGGTGTATGTCACCGGCGTGGCTCTGGAGAAGCATCTCCGCAATACCCGAGGTGGCCCCGAAGTTACCATCGATCTGGAAGGGGACGGGGCGGTTATCCCAGCACTTGTTGAAGAAATTCGGGTTGGCATTTCGGGCGATTAGCTTGGCGAGGCGGTCATAAGCGGTTTCGGCGTCGCGCAGTCGTGCGTAGAGATTTACCTGCCACGCTCTACTCCAGCCGACGGATCCATCGCCTCGGTAGTCGAGAGATCTTCGTGCGGCGGCGGCGAACTCCGGTGTCTCGTCAGGGGTGATTTCACTGCCGGGATAGAGGCCCCAGAGGTGAGACAGGTGTCGGTGGTGGTTCTCAGGATTGTCTTGGTCTTCAAGCCATTCCTGGAGTTGGTCGTGTTGGCCGATCTGGTTCGGCGCAATGCGTTTGCGCATTTCTACCAATTGATTGCCGAAGTCCTCGTCCACGTCCAGGATACGTGAGGCCTCGATCACATTGCCAAACAGGCTCCGGATAATCTGGTGATCCATGGTTGGCCCCATGACCAATCCCCCCTGCTCCGGAGAGTTGGACGGTCCGGAGATCAGCCAATCCTTATCGTTACTGGGATCTTCTATCAGGTAATCGACAAAGAACATGGCGGCACTCTTCATGAGCGGGTATGCGGTGCGCTTGAGAAAGTCCTTGTCGCGCCCGAACTCATAGTGCCACCACAAATGCTGACACATCCAGGCTCCGCCGGTAGGCCATATGCCATGGTTGGAATTGTTGATGGGCGCCGCGCCGCGCCACAGGTCAAAATTGTGATGTACCACCCAGCCGCGCGCCCCGTAATGTTCCCTGGCCACAATGGCGCCGGTTTCAGAAAGATCCTTGAGCGTGCTGAACAGCGGCTCATGACATTCGCTAAGGTTGGTCAGCTCCGCGGGCCAGTAGTTCATCTCGGTGTTGATATTGCACGTGTACTTGCCACCCCAGGGCGGATTCAAGGACTCGTTCCAGAGCCCCTGCAGATTGGGTGGTTGACTGCCTGGCCGACTGGACGCAATCAACAGGTACCGACCATACTGGAAGAACAACTCGACAAGTTGAGGATCGCCCTTGTCAAAGTTCTTGATTCTGTCCGGCGTGGGCAGATTGGCCCTGTCGGATCTGCCGACGTCAAGCGAGACTCGTCGGAACAGGGAGCGGTAGTCCTTAATATGATCCTCCTTTATCTCTTCATACGCCTTCTTCTTTACCTTCTTCAGCGTTGCCATGTTTGCCGCCGCAGGATCGCCGCTCACATCCGTGTAGTTAACAAAGCTCGACGCGCCTGCCAGAATAAGCGTGGCCTTGTCGGCACCCTTGATGTCCAGCGCCCCGTCGCCTGCCTCGATCTTGCCGCCTTCGACACGCACCAGGAACCGTGCCTCGAACCGTGTAATACCCCTACTCACCTGGCCGGTCATCACCATCTGGTTTGTGCTATCGGGCCTGATCGTAACATCGGAGTGCGGGCTGGTCAGGGTTGCAGTGCAGTTGATGGAGCCGGGTTTGCCTGCCTCGAGCTGAGTGACAATCACGTTGTCGGGATACGACGCAAACACCTCTCGCCGGAATGTTGTACCGTCCACGGTAAACTCCAGCAGGGTAAGTGCACTGTCGATGTCCAGTTCGCGCCTGTAGTTCGCTGCGGACTTCCCTTTGAGGCCCGGAAACGTGAGGATCAGGTCGCCAAACGGTTGGTAGTCCCGCTGCTTATTGCTGCCATCGTCGCGCACGCTCATGAATTCGCGATTGGCCAAATCATGCGCTTCCTTCTGCTTGCCCTCGAACAGAAGCTTGCGAATGGCCGGCAGATGCTTGACTGCATCCTTATGCGCATAGTCGTGCGGCTTCCCGTCGAACAGCGTATCGCGGTTGAACTGGATGCGTTCTCTTTCTACACCGCCAAAAACCATGGCGCCGAGTCCGCCGTTGCCAATCGGAAGGGCCTCGACCCACTGCCCTGCGGGTTTATCGAACCAGACTGACAGCTCGCCGCCTGTTACAGGCCCCGCTGTCAATATGGTCGCTAATGCAAATAGTAATTCTTTCATTCGAGTTTCCCTTGCTTGTAAATGCTATCTCCAATTGGGTTCATTTTGTTTTGCTATCGCTCATGTGCCTGTGTCAGTCGACACAATAAGGGATCTTCTTACCATCGTTGATTGCTCTTGGATTGGTGTCATACCTCCATTCACCCACATATTCTATTGGTTCGCGGAATCTTCCAAATTCTCTTGGGCCATAATGATTCATTCGATTTCCCGCGACTTACTCCAAGAGCGAAAGCCTTCTTTGAAATACGCAAATACATATTAGCCGGAACATACCCTATACGTCGGTCGCTTATAGTAAGCCCTTCAGGTGTTTTAGACTGCGTTCGGCTCGGTCCGGTGTGTCGCACTCCACACGGAACACAATATCGCGGGGAGTTTTCTTGCGGACAATTTCGGCAACCTTTGCCCAGTCGATTACGCCGTCACCGCAAGCACAACCCACTGGTGTTCCGCTCACTTTGCCACGTTCAGCTTTGGAATGTTCTACAGAGCTGTCCTTGGCGCGTAGTGATACCAGGAACTCGGGGTCTTCCACGCCGATACAGACGACCAGCCCGCCCTTGATGCCGCTCTGTTCGACTATACCTGGAGTGCGAAGTCTTGTATTACCGGCTCCTGCGAAACACATACCGGCAACCAGCAAGGCCTGCGTAAG
>DATKWR010000796.1:0-2633 GCA_035529475.1 Sedimentisphaerales bacterium
CACCACGTGTTTGAGGTCGAAATCTTTCTGAACGATCTTGACCCGAAGGCGTTACGCGTCGAGCTCTATGCCCACGGAATGAACGGGGGCGCTCCGGTGCAGCAAGAAATGAAGCTTGTCCGACGACCGGCGGGCGCGGAAGGCGGTCACGTCTATCGTGGTCAGATGCCTGCGAGCCGACCGGCGACGGATTATACGGCGAGGGTAATCCCGTTTTATAACGGCGTTTCCGTTCCCCTGGAAGAAGCTCACATCCTATGGCAGCGGTGATTCTATTTCGAATGGGAAAGGAATAAAAAAAAACATACAAATAAATAGAAGCGTTTTAACGATCAACGGCGGTTCGTCGAGCATTAAGTTCGCGCTGTACCAGACAGGCAAACTGCTGGAGCGAGGACTTTCGGGAAAGGTTGACCGCATCGGCCTGAGCGGTACGAATCTGACATTCCATGACCCGGCCTCGAATCAGCAGGACAGCCGCAGTCTCGCTACTGATGATTACAAATCGGCGGCAAACTTCTTGATTGATTGGCTCGAAGAGCAGAATCAGTTCGCTTCTGTGCGGGCGGTGGGACATCGCGTCATCCACGGCATGAAACACACCGAGCCCGAGCGTATCACACAGGAATTGCTCGATGAACTGCATCGCGTCAGTTCCTACGACCCAGATCATCTGCCTCGAGAGATTGAACTCATCGAGGCGTTTCGCCGGCGTCATCCGAAAATGCCTCAGTTGGCGTGTTTTGACACGGCGTTTCACCACACCATGCCGCGTATTGCCAAGCTGCTTCCCATCCCGCGTCGTTACGAAGCGAAGGGAGTTCAACGCTACGGTTTCCACGGTTTGTCCTATGCCTATCTGATGGAAGAACTCGCGCGCCTCGGTGACCCGGCAGCAAAGGCTGGCCGTGTGATCCTCGCGCATCTCGGCAACGGCGCAAGTCTTGCTGCTGTTTGCGACGGCAAAAGCATCGACACCAGCATGGGCTTCACGCCGACGGCGGGATTGGTAATGGGCACCCGACCCGGAGACTTAGATCCCGGTGTGGCGTGGTACTTGATGAAGAGCGAGAATCTGACACCCAAACAGTTCAACAATCTCATCAATCGTGAATCCGGCCTGCTCGGTGTTTCTGAAACCAGTTCCGACATGCACGACCTGCTCGATCGTCAGGCGAGCGATGTCCGCGCCGCAGAGGCGGTTGAACTATTCTGCTATCAGGCCAGGAAATGGATCGGTGCGTTTGCTGCGGCGCTGGGCGGACTGGATACGCTGGTGTTTGCGGGTGGCATCGGAGAGAATGCGCCCGTAGTCCGGTCCCGGATCTGCGAAGGACTGGAATTCCTTGGAATCGTACTCGAAGAAAAACAAAACGTGGCCAATACGGGTGTGATTTCCGCGAATGCCAGCCGGGTCGCTGTTCGCGTTATTCATACGGACGAGGAATGGATGATCGCGAAAACGGTCTGCCGCATTTTGGGTTTTACGCGTGAAAGGGGGTATAATCATGAAGACAAAAAAAATGTCTGAAAAGAACATTGTTAGGGAGGTAAAAAAAGGGTTTAAGGAGAACATCGCCGTGGAAACGGAAGAGATGAATAAAATGGGCAAGCCGTTGTCGCCCGAACTGCTGCGGAAGATGAACGCCTATTGGCGAGCCGCCAACTACCTGTCGGTCGGCCAAATCTACCTCTATGACAATCCGATGCTGAAAAAACCGTTAAAGCTGAAACATGTGAAACCGAGACTGCTGGGCCATTTTGGCACGACGACCGGGCTGAACCTTATTTATGTCCATCTCAACCGGATCATCAAAGAATATGACCTTAACATGATTTATATCACGGGCCCTGGGCATGGAGGGCCGGGATTGGTAGCCAACACGTATCTGGAAGGCACATATAGCGAGTTGTACCCAAACATATCCCAGGACGAACAGGGCATGAAAAAGCTCTTCACGCAGTTTTCTTTTCCCGGCGGCATCCCCAGCCACACGGCACCCGAAACACCCGGTTCCATTCATGAAGGCGGCGAACTCGGTTATTCTTTGTCTCATGCGTACGGTGCCGCATTCGATAATCCCAATTTGATAGTTGCCTGTGTGGTGGGCGATGGCGAGGCGGAAACCGGCCCGATGGCCACCAGTTGGCACTCAAATAAATTTCTCAATCCTGTCACCGATGGGGCCGTGCTGCCGATTCTGCATTTGAACGGCTACAAGATTGCCGGTCCCACCGTGCTGGGCCGCATCGATCACGAAGAATTGGACCAGCTCTTTCGCGGTTATGGTTACAAGCCATATTTCGTTGAGGGAGACGATCCCATGGAAGTCCATCAACTTCTGGCGACGACACTCGATACGATCGTTGCAGAGATTAAGGATATTCAGATTACAACACGCACCAAAGGATTCAAGAAGCGGCCGCAGTGGCCTATGATAATCTTACGTACATTGAAAGGCTGGACTTGCCCGGAGGTGGTTGATGGACTACCCATCGAAGGCACGTTTCGCGCGCACCAGGTGCCGATTACAGATTTTGTGGCGAAACCCAAACATTTGAAAATATTGGAACAATGGATGAAGAGTTATAGGGCTGAGGAGTTATTTGACAAAAACGGCAGGCTCATTCCT
>DATKWR010000797.1:0-6187 GCA_035529475.1 Sedimentisphaerales bacterium
CTTAGTCTTAACTGGCTGAAGAACAGGGATAAAAACAAACCGTTCTTCCTGATGCACCATTATAAGGCGCCTCATGATCTTTTTACAAATGCCAAGCGATATGATACCTATCTGGAAGATGTTGAAATTCCTGAGCCTGAGAGCTTGTATCATTCAGGTAACCACGGATCAGTATCAACCCGTGGTGTAGATGACAGCCTGATTCATGTCATAGGAGCATCGGTATCAAGAAGGTGTAACGCGTGGGGACTGGGAGATCGTCTGAAAATCAGCGACTCATTACCCGAACCTGAATATACCCACGACGTGTACCAGACTCTTCTAAAAAGGTATTTGCGCTGTGTAAAAGGTATAGACGACAATATCAAAAGGATAGTCGATTATCTTAAAGAAGAAGGTATCTATGATAATACGGTAATAATCTACACGGGCGATCAGGGCTATTTCCTGGGTGAACACGATTACTTCGATAAGAGATGGATGTACGAAGAAGGTATGAGAATGCCTTTCATTGTACGTTATCCTCCTACCATTAAAGGAGGGAGTCGTTGCGATCTGCTGATAAATAATACAGATTTTGCACCAACGATGATAGAACTTGCAGGTGGAGAAGTCCCCGATTACATGCAGGGCAGAAGCTTCAAGCGCACCATCGATGGGAAAAAGGAAAAGAACTGGAGAGAAGAAACCTACTACAGGTACTGGATGCATATGGCACATAATCTGGGGACTCCGGCTCATTTTGGCATAAGAACAAAGAAATACAAACTGATATTTTTCTATGGAGTCGATTGTGAGGATCCACCAAGGACTGATTACTGGGGATCACAGGCTGATATTATTACACCTCCAGGATGGGAATTTTACGACCTCGAAAAAGATCCGCATGAAATGAATAACGAGTATCATAACCCTGAATACTCAGAGATAATCGATGATTTGAAGAGAAGACTTAAGGCAGTCCGCGAAGAGCTCAATGAAACGGATGAGCAGTATCCTCATATCCAGGAAATAATTGACAAACACTGGAATGATGAACTGTAGTGGATAGCAAGGAATTGGGTGTCACACCTACACATTTCACATTTCGGCTTGACGGCGTCTGGGAGATGAGTACCCCATACATATTTCTCGTTGCGATTGCGACGGCGACGATTGCGGCTGGGTGTGACTTTGTCCAATGGAGCGGGCCTTCCCCCGCCCAGGACCCCTCGAACTGGCAGCAGATCGCCTACAAGCACGATGTCTTAGGCCGGCGCGTGGAAAAGAAGGTCGATGGCTACTCCACCCGGTACGTCTATGACGGCCCCCACGTGATCGGCGAATACGACGGCAACAGCGTGGATTTTACGATGCGTAGCTGTGCAGGCCGGGGAAGAGCCTCGAGAGGTTCACCCAGAGCAGCGTGATGATGATGGCGGCCATGCCCAGGATAGCCAGCAGGCTGTTGAGTCGGGCGTACCGCTTGCCGAACATATAGCGGACGTGGAAATACGCGATATAGACCAGCCACGAGACCAACGACCAAAGCTCCTTCGGGTCCCAGCCCCAGTAGTCGCCCCATGCCTGCTTGCCCCAATAGCTGCCAAGAATCAGCCCAAGCGTCAGCAGCGGAAAGCCGACGCGAATTCCATTATATCCCGTGTACGGGTAGGGGGAACTGTGGGAACCTGGGGATAGGCACTGCCAGAAATGCGCCGACAGGCCAAAAGCCGATACTGGAAGAAACTGCATAAATGCCGGGTCCAGACTAATATTTCGAATATAGGGTTTTGAAATCGCCGTTCTTGTGGCCGATAATGCTGTTCTTCTCCGAAGTTTCGGCACGGCGTAACATAGGCCGGGTGGAGTCCAATTTCGCCAAAAACACAGGCCTCAAGAGGCGGATGTAGTCCTATCCAGCCAGAAATTGATTTGGTAAGAATTATCCTTGCACGGGGAAAGATACCTTTCGTATTTGGCGATGATGATATATAATTGAATATTAAGGTACGCTAACGGGAGACATAGAATGATCGGACTGGGCATGTACACATTAGCGGAGGTTGCAAGGCTCACGGAAGTGCATCCGAGCACGGTTAGAACATGGTTTAAAGGTCGCTCGGATCAAACCGGCCGAGGTCCCGTCTTTCAAGCAGACTACGAGCCAGATGGCAATGACTATGCAGTCAGTTTCCTCGACTTAATAGACGCATTGGTGGCTGGCCAATTCAGGTTTCGGCACAAAGTTCCCATGAAGGTTGTACGCCGCGCTTACGAAGCGCTGAAAGAAGACCTGGGGACTGAACATCCGTTTTGTCACACTGACCTCCACACTGACGGACAGCACATTTTCCGTTTGGTGGCTGAAAGACTTGGCGAGGAGAAATTGAGCGATGTTGTTTCTCGCCAACAATTCTTCCTCCACATTATGGAGAAACTCGACCATATTGACTACAGCGAGGCGAGCAAACTCGCTCATCGCTGGAGAATTGCCAACGGCATTTTTATAGACCCATCAATAAGCATGGGCAAGCCGGTAATTCAAAACACTGGTGTCACGACCTATGTAATCGCAAACCAATATCATGCCAATACGAAGAACTCTGCCTTAGTAGCCGATTTATATAAGATCAGCGAGAATGATGTAGTTAATGCAGTCGATTTCGAAGAGCGGTATGGGCGACGGCGGGTTGCATGATATTCTTCACCGATGAGTGTTTCCCTATAAATGCTGCACGCATGCTCAGTCACTTTGAGCAAGACCATGAAGTGCGCGCGCATTTGGACTATTTTGAGAGTGGGACACAAGACACTGATTGGATACAGGTCCTCGCATCATGGAATGCGAATCAGACCACAGTTGTCGTCTCTGGGGACGGAAGAATTCTGAAGAATAGGGTTGAGAAACATGTGCTGAAGGAGTGTGGGCTTACGTTTGTTCACTTAGTATCAGGTTGGACCCATCTGAGGTGGCAGGATTATGGCTGGAAGATCGTTAAAGTCTGGCCAGATATTGTACGGAATGCGGCGGACGCGCGTTATCCTATGCTCTTCGAGGTCATGGTTGGCAGTTTGAAGGTCCGACCTATAGGTCGTATTGCCGATCTCTGAGGGCGACGGCGTGTCCACAGTGCATTTCGGCTCTTCCCGCAAGATGGGCAGTATCACGACTTGGGCAGACCGCGTCGTGCTTTCTCGTACATCTCGCGTTCAAAGGCCAAACGCTCAAGTCTGGTTTCCAGTGTTTCTTGCCCTGATCTTTGTGCTGAGATACTCAGAGTCATAACATTAGACAGTGTGCTTACCTGACCTCCTCCCGGTACTCTGGTGTAATGCTTCAGTTGGAATTGGACATTTCCCGGATTTGAATTAGTATGTGAATCCAAGAAAGGGGATGACCATGTCCGACAAACGCACGAAGTTCTATGCCGAGGAAAAAGTCAAGATTTTACGCCTGCATTTGATCGAAAAGGAACCGGTTTCGGACGTCTGTGACCGGTTCGGACTGAACCCGAACGTCTTCTACCGCTGGCAAAAACAGTTCTTCGAGAACGGGGCGGCGGCGTTCGGGAAAGACCATGACCATCTCAAGGACGCGCGGTGCCGCAGCCTGGAGAGGAAAATCAGTCACCTCGAATCCAGGCTGGCCGGTAGGGACGAGGTGATCGCTGAGATTATGGAATCCCACGTTCAGCTAAAAAAAAAGATTGGGCACGATTGAAAGGCTCGTGGGTGGAACCGAGGGAATTAAAGGGGTCAGGTACGAATGGCACTGACATAAACGCAACATCTCTATCTGAAAGTAGTTATGAGAACCTCCGTTCTTAGGTGACCTGCTCATTTCATTGTGCCGATTTCGTAAGGTCGCGTGTTTGTTGGGTCAAAGGTCTCTCCGGAAAAATCAGATTGGAAAAATCCTTTATCGACAGACAGTTACGAAACAATGTAACTCATTGTTTCAAAAGAACTTATTCTTATTTCAGTGCCATTCTGGTCAGGTACTTTTTTGGAAAGACCAGAGTGAAGATTGCCACGACCCTGTGGGCCTCGCAATGACAACCGGGAGCCATTTGGGGGTCAAACCTACACATTTCACATTTAGACTTGACGGGGTCTGCGAGGATGAGGGTGTCGGCTACTTTTTCTGTGACGGCCCCCATATGATGGGGAGGATCCCTCGACTGCGCTCGGGACGCCTGTGCGCGCAGGCCCGTACGGCGCGGACCGCGTGCTCGGCGAATACGGCGGCAAAAGCGTGGATTCTACGTGGCGTAGCTGTGCAGGCCGGGGAAGAGCCGGGAGAGGTTCACCCAGAGCAATGTGATGATGATGGCCGCCATGCCCAGGATGGCCAGCAGGCTGTTGAGACGGGCGTGCCGCTTGCCGAACATGTAGCGGACGTGGAAATACGCGACATAAACCAGCCACGAGACCAGCGACCAAAGCTCCTTCGGGTCCCAGCCCCAGTAGTCGCCCCAGGCCTGCTTGCCCCAGTAGCTGCCGAGAATCAGCCCCAGCGTCAGCAGCGGAAAGCCCACGCAAATCAGCTTGTAGGTCGCCTGTTCGGGAGCCAGAAAGTTTTCACCTTTCTCTGGTTTGTCGCCGGCTAATTGCCGCGTGGCCTGGACGGCTGCTTTGGCCATGAAGATGTACGAGAACATATAGACCGCCACGTGAGGCGTGAAGAGCCAACTCTGCAGGGCGGGCGGCAACTGCTGCGGCTCGGCGTGAAACACGAAGCCGGCCGGGAAGAGTACGATCACCCCGATTAGCATATCGGCGGCATAGCCACCGACGCGCAGCACCCGCCGGCTAAATAGTGAAACCGGGTAAATCATCCCCAGGCATAAGAAGACCTCGAAAAGATTCTGAAGCGGCACGTGACGCACGTGATACCAGCGATAGCCGTATGCAATAACGGCGAACGCAAAGCCCGCCACATATAGGATGTGTCCTGCTTTGGCCCGGCGTGAGATGGTCGCGACGAACGCCGACAGATAGGCGGCCATAGTCAGATAGACCAGCAGGCCCTGAAGTGTGTATTTGATTTCCATTTATGCGTTTTTCGATTTTGCCTTTGTGAGAATGTGTCTGAGCCAGAGGTGCCAGATGACGCCGAGGCAGAGCAGCCAGTAGCCGGCGTAAACGACGTACAGCCCCGTGTCCGAGTGGACCGAAAGGACGGTATATTGGCCCGCCTTGTCGTCGTACGAAGACTGATAGAAATGGTACCCGCCGAAGTGCAGCGGATGGTTGACCTCGACGTCTTTGGCGGCGACGACCTTGTCATTTTCGACCACATCGATCTCGCTGATGTAGTCGCTGATGGTCCGATGGTAGTTCATCAGGAAGGCGTCCTGCCCGTGGCTGTGCCCGGGGAATTTCTCGAAGACGTACTTGGTCGCCACCTGCCCGTCGGGCTGGGTGATCTGCACTTCCAGAGCGGGGTTCGAGCCCACGTTCGGATCGTCGTAGAAGACGTTCTTTCCATCTTCCTTGCCCATCTTGAAATTCTCGAACGTCCGGGCGACCTTTGCCATTCCGAGGCCCTCGCCCAGGGCGAATTCCTTACCGACCTCGACCGGGACCTTCCGGCGATCGCCTTGGCGCGTCTCGATATAAAGATGCGCCGGCTGATAATATTCGATGCGGAAGTCTTTGAGCCGCAGCGCGAAGGGCAGTGTTTTGAAATCGCGGTCGCCGCCGTCCAGCAGGACCTGGTTCTCGCTGGTGCCTTCGTAGATAACCATCCGGCCCTCTCGGATCTTCTCAATTCCGAGAAACCTTTTCTGCAAATCGTTTCCAAGCTTCGATCCCCACATGCCGCCGGCCAGAATGAGAATGCAGCCGGCGTGCATCATCAGCAGGCCGGGCACGCGAACGAGCCGGCGAAACACCGCAATCGCCACCGCCAGCAAAACCGCAAAAGACACCCAATAGACCGCCAGCGGAACGCGGTTGAAGAATTCCTGCGCACGCTCGGCCCCGATGAAGGCGCCGTAGATCGACAGGATCGCCAACGCGATAATCACCGCCAGGGCGGCCCACAAAATGGCACGTCTGAACTTATTCATCGAATTTCCTATAAAACCCATCGGCAAATTCTGAGGGCTGATTATGCCCGAAAACTCGCGAATTACAAGAACTTTTATATACGCCCCGGCGCTGCGGCGGTTCGGGCCCAGCGGAGTTTGCCGTTGCTATT
>DATKWR010000798.1:0-5711 GCA_035529475.1 Sedimentisphaerales bacterium
TGGTCGTCGGTGATCAAGGCGGCGGCGACCGTTTTGCCTCTTCGGCTCTTTCCAAGGGCGGCAGTCCGGCTCATGACCCTGCCGGCGCCGTGGTTGACCGAATTCAAAGACTCGCCCGACTGGCCTGTGCCGACCATGAGATAACTGGCCGTGCCCATGGAGCCGGGGGTGATGATAGGTTGGCCCGTTTGTGCGAAAAGGCTCCCGGCCATTTGCGCCGGACCAAAGGCCCGGGTAGCGCCTTTGCGATGCACCCAGAGGCGGGCGCCCTCGTGCGTTTCGAGCTTGGCCATGTTGTGCGTGACGTCATAGACGAGCGCCAGCGGCGTCGGTCCGAACGTCCTGTTGAAGCATCGCCTGACCAGCAACGCCATGATTTGGCGATTGACAAACGCGAAATTCGCCGCAGCGCCCATGGCTGCGATGTAATCCCTGCCCTCGTGACTGTCGGTGGACAGGTACGAGAGCATCTTTGGACGGCCCGCGTTCTCGGAGCTTCGAGCGGCGACGTTCATGTATTCATCCGCGATTTCATACCCGAACCGGCGCGAACCCGAATGGATCATCACGACGATCTGGTCCTTGAAGAGGCCGAAAGCCTCCGCCAGGGCCGGGTCGAAAATCTCCTGGACGCACTGAATTTCGATGAAATGGTTGCCGCCCCCAAGTGTGCCGAGCTGGTTGATTCCCTTCTGAATTGCAGTCTTCGGAACAGCGGCGAGATCGGCGGGCAGCCCGCCGTTTTCCTCGATTCTGGCAAGATCGTCGGCGAATTGGTCCGGGTCGAAGGCCTCCCACACCCTGTGGCTCGACCTTTGTGCCAGGCTGGGCACGGCGGCGACTCCCTGGGTGATCACCGCTTCGATCCCGGTCTTGTCCAATTGCAGGTTTTCTCGGCCCTCTCCGAGCGGAATGTCACGGGCGATATCGGCGGCGATCTTGCCGGTATCGATGTCTCCGTTTGAAAAGGGGGTGCGGAGCAGCCTCATTCCGCAGTTGATGTCATACCCGACGGCGGGGGGCATGATGGCGCCAT
Organism: Sedimentisphaerales bacterium; assembly: GCA_035529475.1. Classification (GTDB taxonomy): domain Bacteria; phylum Planctomycetota; class Phycisphaerae; order Sedimentisphaerales; family Anaerobacaceae. The sequence continues at coordinate 1,037 of DATKWR010000798.1, forward strand.
CCAGTCCCAGCACGGTCCCAATGGGTACACCAAAACCCACGTGTATATCGGCGGTCGCAAGGACTTTCTTTGCCGGCGGTAAAGAAGCCGCATCGCAGAGTTGGCGGACTGCATCCGGCTCGAGTTTGATAGCCTTCGAGGCGAAGATGGCCGCATCGATAACCATCTGTCCTTGGCGCTCCATCCGAAGGCGCAACGGGTCAATGCGGACGAGTTTTGAAGCTGGTTCAACCATACTCATTTCTCTGCGAATTTCCTTAATGGTAATACTGTTCCGATTCTACTAAGGTTTGGGGGAAAGTTAAGGGTAAAACCCGGACAGGCCCAAAAAGCCGGACTTTTCGTTTTGGCCCCAAATTCGCTTGACAAAATCCGGCTTTGAAGTTAAAGTAGATAATGTCGAACGCAGATAAGAGGTGGGGATTGTCTAATTCGAGACCTGCGATCTTTTAGGGTGCTTGCGAAATGAAGATAAAAGGGGCGTTTTTCACTGTTCTGGGGACGTTTTTTGTCCTGGCAATGAATTCGGTGTCGGCGGCGGTTGATACCGGACCGATTGATGCCGTGCTCAAGAAAACTGTGCTTGGCGATCAGGATTTCAAAGTCATCGACGATTTTCTATCCCAGGCAGTGCAGGATTTGGTCAGAACAAGGGATCTTACAGCCATCGCGCAGGCTCGAACCGTGATCCTGAGCAGGACCAGCACACAGGGCCAGTATGCCCAGCGCTTTTCGGAATCGGCCTACAGGCACATCCAGGCAGGCTTCGAGCAGGCCCAGAGTCTGAGGCCGGACGAACGAAAGACGACCGTATTCATCAGTCTTCTGATCCTGATAGATGGACTTCACGACCTGCGACTGGCAGACCTGGCGATCCCCTGGCTCAAAGATCAGAACATGGTGGTCCGATATTGGGCCGTACATGCCCTCACCAACACCACGGCCGTGGAACAGTTGAATTCCGGCGCGTCGTCGAATCTCACACTGGCCACCACCATCGTTGCCAGGCTCAAGGAGATCGTTGACGGCAGCAGCCCGGAAATATTGGCCCAGATGGCCAGATTTGCGGCCAGCGTGAAAATACCCCAAGGTGAGGAGCTGCTGCTTCAGGTGGCTGATGTGCGGATCAAACGATACGCCGAATGGACCATCAAACATGAATTCTACGACATCGGCGTCTTGAAACTGCTGGAAAGCAAGATCCCTTTGCCTTCAGCCGGTTCGGGTCCGATGACGCCCGCGGCAGGCGCGGGCAAACTCCCCGCTGCTCAACGCTTCGCCCAGTTGTATTCCTACGCCATACAAAGGTACATCAAAGGCAGTGAAAGGGGCCTGTTGAATGATCCACAGAAACGGCATCTGATCGCCGTGCTCGTGGAGACGGAGGAAAAGTGTATTGGCCGGCTTCTGAGCAGGCCGCAACTGACCATCCGAAGGGCCATTGAGAAAGAGAGCATGACGGCTTTGCTGGACGAGCACAACAGATTGCTCGGAACCGAGACCACGCCGGGCGAATTGCCCTCCAAACTCGGATTTGACTACGGTTCCAATCGCACGGCTCCCATCCCTCTGCCCGACCCGCCCAAAAAGCAGTAGTTGACCACCGAGCAGACCCACGCCCGCGTGCGTCGGTCTTGCCTGACATTGGTGCCACAGAAAGGCGTCTGAATACCAGCTTAATCATCGATATTCTCTCTCTATATGCCAGTTGCCGAAGCCAGGCGCTTCTGTTATCATGCTGCCTCTAATGCGATGAGTCCACGTGTTAATAATGGCTGTCTGAACGGCGAATTGAAAGGACTGCAAAATGGCCATTGATGCAAAGCAAGTGTCCGCCTGTCTTGAGCAGTGCAAGCATCACCTGACAACCGAGCTGCTTCCTTTCTGGCTGGACCGGTGCAAGGACGATAAGAACGGCGGGTTTATTACGCATTTCGACAAGGACGGCAACGACAGCGGCGAGAACGAGAAATCCATGCTCGCCCAGGCCCGCACGGTTTATTCCATGTCGTCCGCTCATCGGGCGGGTTACGGCGGCGGCAGGTGCGCCGAATACGCCAAACACGGCGTCGATTTTCTCATCGACAAGATGTGGGACCGGGAATACGGCGGTTTCTTCTGGCTTACCGACCGAACAGGCAACGTCACGTGCGACAAGAAGATCCTCTACGGGCTGTCCTTCATCATGTACGCCATGAGCGAATATACCATGGCCACGGGGGATGCCCGCGGGGTGGAATATGCCGAGAAAACGTTCGACCTGCTCAAGAAGCACGCTGCCGACACCATGTATGGCGGCTATTTCGAGATGTTCGAGAGAAACTGGGACCTCTGCGGCCCGGACAGCGGCGGCGGAGACAGAAAGACCCTCGACGTGCACATGCACCTGATGGAGGCTTTTACCACTCTGTACGAGTGCACCCGCAAATCCATCCATCGGCGGACACTGCTGGAAGATATTGAGATTCTGCTCAAGCGCATCCTGCACCCGCGATACGCAACCGGCATACCGCAGTTCACGCCGGACTGGAAAGTCGCGCCGCAGATCAAGTTTGATATTGTGTGGGGCTGGGACCGTTTCGCCGAGGGCGGGACAAAGGCGAACGCCGAAGACAATACCTCCGCGGGGCACAACGTCGAGTTCGCCTGGCTGCTCGCCCACGCGGCGGACATTCTTGGCGGCGGGGCCTTCGAGCAGTATGAAAAGGTCATAAAGAAGGCGACGGACCATGGGATGAAGAACGGCATCGACCCTGAATATGGTGGAGTCTATGTCGAAGGGCCGCACTCGGGTGGCGTTTACGATATGGAAAAGGAATTCTGGCAGCAGGCGGAAGTGATGATCGGGATGCTGGAGGCGTGCCTGCGTTTCGGTCACAAGCGATATTGGCCCGCCTATCAGAACGTGCACCGTTTCGTCTTCGAGAAGATGATCAATCACCCGGTGGGTGAGTGGTGGCCGCTGGTCTCACGGAAAGGCGAGCCCATCTGGACGCACATGAGCCATTCCTGGAAGGTGAACTATCACACCATACGCTGTATGGTCGAGTGCATCAAGCGGCTTGAACGGCTGTCGGCCGAGCTTGCCTGAGAGAGGTTTGCATGAAGTATGACGGCAGGTACAACGCTTTTGATCTGGGCCGGATCGTGACCTATCCGCTGCGGACGCGCGCGAACAAGGTTACGCTCGACGACCTGGTCCGGCCCGCCGACCTTGACCATCTCGACATCGAGCTGCGTGAGACGACCTGCCGGGACATTGAGACTGTTGCCGAAGCGATAGCGGCGAGCCGACGTGCAGGCAGGCCGGTAATCATTTTCACGGGCGCTCACCTGATAAAAAACGGTCTTGGCCCGCTGCTGGCCGAGATGGTCAGGCGTGATGCGGTCACGCTTGTGGCCGGCAACTGCGCTACGGCTATTCACGATTTTGAGCTGGCGCTGATTGGCCAGACAAGCGAGAATGTTCCCGATGCGCTGGGCGAAGGCCGCTTCGGGATGGCGTACGAATTCGCTTATTTCAATTATGCGCTGTCCGTCGGCAACAAATACAAACTCGGCGCCGGCGAAGCGCTTGGCAGAGTGATTTGTGACGAGGATTTCCGCAAGCAGGTTTTTGACCTGGCCCGCAGAGACAATTCGCCCGACCATTTCGCTCACCCGGAAGCCAGCGTGCTTGTTGCCTGTTACGAAAAGAACGTTCCATTTACCATCCATGCCGGGATAGGCACGGATGTGGTCGATCAGCACTCATCCTTCGATGGCCAGGCCAAAGGCGGCTGTTCGGGCCGGGATTTTCTCATCTACGCCGACCAGATCGCCAAGCTGACGGACGGCGGCGTCGTGCTCAATATTGGCAGCGCAGTAACCGGCCCGGAAGTTTTGCTCAAGGCCGTCTCGGTCGCCGCCAACACGGGCAGTGCCCCGCGGAACATTATCACCGCCGATTTTGACCTGCGCGCTCACAACCCGCAGACGATGAGCGATGAATCTTCGCCGGCTTACTATTTCCGCGACCAGAAGAGCGTCGTGGCGCGAATCCCGCAGGCTTTTGCCGGAAAAGGCTTTTACATACGGGGCGACCAGAAACAAACGTTTGCTCTGCTCTGCAAGAAGGTTATTCAGGCGTTGTCGCCAAGAGGTGTCGGACGATGAAGGAAGAACGCATCGGACAGATTCTGGCCCGGATCAAGGATGTCAAAGTAGCCGTCTATGGCGATTTCTGCCTCGATGCCTACTGGCTGCTGGATCCTCGCGGCTCGGAGGTCTCGCTCGAGACGGGTCTGGCGGCCCGGGCGGTGGCCAAACATTACTACTCGCTCGGTGGCGCATCGAATGTCGTCGCCAATCTGGCCGCGCTGGAGCCGGCCGCGATTCGAGTCATAGGCGCTATCGGAGACGACATCTTCGGCAGGGAGCTGGTCCGCCAGCTCGACGGCCTGGGCGTCGATACAACGTCTCTGGTCGTTCAAAGGGAGGATTTCGATACCGTGACGTTTGGCAAGCCGTACCTTGAGGGTAATGAGCAGCCCCGGATCGATTTCGGTTTTTTCAACAGGCGGACCGAGGCGACGGACGAGACCCTGTTGGCCGCCATTGAAAAGGCTTTGCAGTGGGCCGATGCGCTGATCGTCAACCAGCAGGTTCCAGGCAGCATCCCAAACGAGTCATTTAT
>DATKWR010000799.1:0-5791 GCA_035529475.1 Sedimentisphaerales bacterium
CCGCCGACGGCCGATTTCTTGTCGGAGGGAATATAAACTTCCCCGCGATTCTTGTAGTTGTCAATGGCCATCTTGACCAGCTCTTTTGCGGTCTTCATCGCTGTTCGTTCGTCGATTGAAACGTGCTCGACGCCGGGCATCCTGGCCTTGTCGGCCGTGGTCACCAGTTTGGTGTGGTAGCATTTGGCTACGCTCGTCAGACCCTGCATCACGCACTGAACGTCCACGGCCATCAGCTCGATCGCGCCGGTGGCAATGACCAGCTCCTGATTGAGGAAGTTACCGGCGATGGGAATACCATGCCGCATGAGCAGCTCGTTTGCCGTGCAGCACGTTCCAGCGACATTTATTCCCCTGGCGCCGACTTTCTCAGCTTCCTCAAGCAACTCTTTGTCCTGGGACGCCGCCGCTATCATTTCAGACAGAATGGGCTCATGCCCGTGGACGATGATATTCACCTGGTCTTTTTTGAGCACGCCCATGTTTACTTCGCCTCGACCGGGGTAGGGGGTGCCGAACAGAACGTCCTGCAGCTCAGTGGCGAGCATGGCTCCGCCCCAGCCGTCGGCCAGAGCCACCCGGCTGGCGTGCATGAGAATGTTCTTGTAGTCCTGATCCACGCCCATCGTGCTGCGGTGCAGCGATTCGGTAACCTCACGGTCCACCGCGCGAGGAGTAATTCCGAGCTTTTTCCAGATTTCCTGGCGGGCGCGCGGGGCACGCCGCGCCATGAGTTGCGTCCCCTCAGACTTTCCAAACTCACCCAGAGCGATTTTTCCCACATCGACGGCAATTTCGCCGGGCGAACGGTCTTTTGTCTCTACGCCAAGCTCCTTGGCGAGCTTGTGCAGTTTGACCGTATCCTTGAGCTTGTAATCTCCGGCGTCACCTCTGGCGGTCGCGATGAACACTTCAGCCACGGTCCGGCCATGGTCGCTATGGGCACTTACACCCGCTGCTACCGCCCGCAGAAAATTGCGGGCCACGATGGTGTCCACATCGGCGCCGCAGACCCCGAGCGTCGCTTTCTTTGTGATCCGGCATGGCCCCATAGCGCAGATTCGGCAACATACACCCTGTTTGCCGAAACCGCACTGAGGCAGTTGTGCGTCGAGCCGGTCCCAGGCGTTTTGCTGACCGGCTTCGGCCATGCGCGCTATCATCTCTTGTGCTGCTTTGTCGGAGCTGCGTTCCTTTGGATCCATAAAAGTTCCCCGTTCTTAAGGCTACCGGTTACATACTAAGAACTTATGAAGTTCGCCTACTTAAATAATAGATTTTCTTGGTATTGTCAAATGCCGTTTTCCCGGCTCTTCAAAGGAGCTCTGATAAACGCGTGGCGGCGCGTTTCAGTTCGTCTGTGATCTCGGGGTCGGCCTCGAACACAGCGGCGCGTCTCATATCCGCCTCCTGCAGAGGGCGGCTGTACTTGAGAGTTCCCAACAGCACGGCGTCGCCCAATTGAGACTCAATCACGCTTGCCTGGGCGTTTTCGGTGATTTTGTTGGCGATGATGCCGACGTGCCGAATGCCGAGTCCCTTGGCCATGTTGGCCATGTTCTCGGCCGTCTCGATGCTCCTTGCGCCGGGTTCGACAACCAATATGAGTGCATCGATACCCTGGACACTTGCTCGGCCCATGAATTCAACACCCGCCGCCAGATCGACGAGGACCAGCTCCTGTCGCTGCAATATGGTGTGCGCGAGCAGGGCCTTCAAGAACGCCCCCTCCGGGCATGCGCAGCCCGCGCCGGCACGGGTGATTGCTCCCAAGACAAGCAGCTTCACGCCGTTTGTTTCGAGCCAATATTGTTCCGGCAGATCGCTGACTTTGGGATTTAGCGTGAAATACATCCCCACAGATTCCTTTCCGGTGCCGGTGCGCTCGGCGATCAGATGTTTCATCTTGACCAGCGGCTCGGGGCTGCGGTCTTTAGGTATGCCGAAGGCTGAAGCAAGATTGGCATCGGGGTCAGCGTCGATAGCCAGTACGTCAAATCCGTCCTTGGCGAACAACTGCGCCCATATTGCCGAAACCGTGGTCTTTCCCACGCCCCCTTTGCCGCCAATTGCTATCTTTGCGCCCTGCATTACAAATATTATGAGTTTCTCACCCAGTCCGCGTGGATTCCCATATTTGAGAAGTACGTCATCAACCAAACGGCAACATGGAAACTTTAATGTCTCTCCCCCAGGCTGTCAAATGCTATTCTCATACTTCAAATAACTTTCTTGTATAAAGCCACCTTGAAGTGCATACGAGGGCTGGCGGTAAGTGTTCGACGTGGCGGATGTGCCGGAGTCGGCGATGCTCGCCGCTCGGCAAACATGTCGCGCTTGGTATCCTCCCTGTGAAGATGCGAAAGTCTATCTGCCTGCTGTAGCAGCTTCTACCAGCGCCTGCGTCGTTAGACTCACAGCCGCCAGAAGGGCATCCAGTGGCAGTTGGTCCCCGGCACTCTTGTCGAACAGGATCGATGCCCTGGCGTCGAATTCCTCGCACCGGCCCCAGATGACGATTGTCAGGGGCAGCCGGGGCAATACGAACAACCGGATTGAAGCGTCGCCAAACTCACATCGTTCAGCGCCAAGACGCTGCGAAGCCGCGTGCAGAGAATCAGGCCGGTTGCCGAACGCGGTCTGCAATTTCCCAACGGGAAGGCCGTGCGGGCCCCGAAAGAAGAACTGTCCGCCGGGCAGCATTTCGGCCTTGCAGAGTTTTCCCGCCAGCGGCAGGTCCCGAGCGTTGATCAAGTACGCCAGCAGACAGAGTTGTTCAAGAAATTCCGCCGGCTTCTGCGGTGAATCGAATAAGGCCGAGAGAATGGTCCTTTGAGAAAGATGCACGGTGTATTCCGTATTCAACAACGGAACAACGTAACGCTCGGGGGCGGCAAGATATTGGCACTTCGCCCGCCGGGCCGTTTCGATGCCGTTGAGTTTTTCAAGTTGTTCCCAGAGTCCTTCGTGAGCCATGACGCGGTCCGATATTGATGTTTTGACTGAATTCTCACGTCTGACGGCCGAGGCCTTTCCTGAATTTCTCATATTCGGCCATCGTATTTAAGTTTACCAGGTCCGTGTCCAGTTCGACGCACGTTACTTCACACAGTGCAAACGCATCCGTTATCTTGCGGCCTCCTGATGAAAGGACCTTGTTTATGGCTTCGAGCGCAGACTTGCGATACACGGCGAAAAGCGGTTCGTACTGCCGCTCGCCGGTGATTGGCACGACGATGTCAGCGCGGGTCTCAGCCGCTTCCGAAAGCATTCTTCTGACGTATCTCAATTCTACGTGCGGGATATCGCACGCCAAAACAAAATTCAGCTCATGTGCAGAGGCTTCCAACGTCGATGCGATTCCCATCAAGGGGCCCTGGCCGGGAACTCTGTCCGGGATAATCTCAAGATCGAGGAAGGCGAGTTTGTCTGCATCATTGGCGCTGACAAGTACCTGGTCAAAGCACTCTCGAAGCTGCTCGCAGATCCCCGCGATGAGGGGCTGGCCGCTAACCGGCAACATGCTCTTGTCCGTTCCCATCCGCCGGCTGTCGCCGCCCGCTAAGATAATCGCGGCTGCTTTTTCGCGGAGTTTCCATTTGCCGCCGACAAGCTCGATTCGGTTGAGGTCGAGGTCAAACGTGGTTTCACGAGCCGTGGCAATTCTGTCCGCGTACCTCTGGACCTGCTGGGCGGACTCCTTCCAGGGTTTGGAGTTTTGTCTGCGAGCCAGAAGGAACAGACCGGGCTCGACCACCCGGCGTAACGAATTCGACTCGCAAATGCAGGTCGTATGGGCCCCGAGCGTCTCGACCAGCGCTGCTGCTCCTTCTTCAAGATGCGTCTTGAGGACGCGAAGCCAGTAAACCCGGCTTGCACCTGCCGAGAGCAGCCGGCTCGTGTCTTTGTCTGAATGTCTGTCGGTTTCCTGCGAAATGGAGAAATTTCCCTCAAGCGAGGAGCAAACGCCGCAGCCTTCGCCGCCCCGCGGGCATTGTCCATCCTTGTCGCCTATCGCCGTAACTTTTATCGCCGCAATGTCGCGCTGTACGCTGAACCTGCGAAGAAGCGCACAGGCCAGCTCGGTCTTGCCTACGTTTGTTCCGGCAGAACCGATCATGAGCATTCGGTCGATCTTAATCATGGTGCGTCTCGAAACATTCAGCTGCTTGTGAGGCTGCAATTAGTACCGACGCCTCGATTTACTTGAAACAGCCAAGCTGGCATGTACAGATCTTTATGTTGTTCTGATTGCAGATACGCCCGACCTCGACAATCTCTATGCCGAACCTCTTGGCCATGTCAAATGCTTCGGCACAGGCTAATTTTCTTTCGCCACCGGGTTCTTGCCTGCCGTCTGCCAATTTGATGGCAGCGTCCGCCAATTGTTTCTTCCTATCCATTCATGTACTTCCCAAAACACCATCCGGTTCTGCGCAGGCTAACATGCGGGCATACTGTGGATTGAAAAGCCTGGACGGCCGCCCGTCAAGACAAATCTGCCCGCGTGCGGCTATGCGTTGCGGCCGGTGAGCATGGTGTGGCCGGCGAGTGGAAAAGAAGGCTTGTGGTGAGCTCGTCGAATCCATCGAATGGCTACTGTACGGACGGTCCCTCGACTGCGCTCGGGACGCCTGCGCGCGCAGGCCCGCACGGCGCGGACCGCGTGCTCGGCGAATACGACGGCAATAACAACCTGCTGCGCAAATACATCTACGGCCCAGGCATCGACCAGCCCGTCTGCATGATCGAGGTCGCCGACGCCAACGCCGTCTATTACTACCACTTCGACGCCCCGTTCGACTGCGCTCAGGGCAGGCTTGGGCAGCGTCGTGGCGCTGAGCGATGCGGCGGGCGATACCGTCCAGACCTACGAATACTCCGTCTATGGCGAGGTGGCCGTCGAGGACGCCAACCACCCGAACCCTTACATGTTCGCCGGCGTCCGCTACGATATCGAAATCGGCCTTTACTACAACCGCGCCCGCTACTATAATCCCTTCACCGGCCGGTTCCTCCAGACCGACCCCATAGGCTACGCTGATGGCATCAACTGGTACCTATATTGTAAGAACAATCCAGCTAACTTTGTAGATCCGTCGGGTAAATGGGGGGAGGAGAACCACTTGCAGCTGACTTATGATGCAATGAAAGCGTGTGGATACGATACTTTAGCAGCCGGACGTGCCGCTTTTGGAGATCAAGCAGTTGACAATGTGAAAACTTTGGGAAAAGCAGAGCACCATTTTAAGGGAAAGGAAGCAAAAGGGGAGAGGATTATTAGAAATGAATTGTTCGCGGCTGTTACGGCGGCGAGAGCGGAAGAGCCTAATATGGCAGAGGCATTTGAACATCTTGGTCGGGCACTACACACTGTACAAGATAGATACTCTCATAGTGTCCAAGGAGTAGGCCGGATGCTCCATGTTCAACTTGATCGACTTGGAAGCAGCCCGGATGATCCTGAATTACACCCTAAGGAATATGAGGACGCTTATAATAATACCGTGTCTATAATAGAGCTTTTCCAACGACTCGTAAGTGGAACGCCTGAAGATGTAGATGCATTTTTTGACGCTTACGACCAGTGGATCGATGATTATGAGCAAGCTCTGGAGGAGGAAAGGGAAAGGAGGGCAACATGAGTAAACTTTAAGGGACGTTTCATAGAGGGGGGCTAATGGATGAATGATATTGAGAACCAGAAAGAACGGGAATGGGTCTATATCGACAGGTACTCTGGCTTTAAACAAGCAAGCTAAATAGTGGCGATATTTCGAGAATTCTGCAC
>DATKWR010000800.1:0-4154 GCA_035529475.1 Sedimentisphaerales bacterium
TGCATTTGTACCAGAAGGAGATTACCATGAAACGCAGAGCCGCCCTTACAATCGCCCGGAAACCGAACGAGAATGCCTGATGTGGATCGTTCCAAGGAACTCACGGTTCTCTCGCTTTGTGCCGGCTACGGCGGCCTCGAACTCGGACTGGCCCGGGCACTGGCGAACCCTCTGCGCGTCGTTGCTGTGGAGATCGAAGCCTTCGCCCTGGCCAACCTGGAAGCAAAGGCTGCGCAGGGTGCCCTGGCTATCGACGCTCTGTGGCCGGATCTGCGATCCTTCCCTGCAGAGCGATTTCGAGGATGCTTTGATTTCGTCATTGGCGGCTACCCGTGCCAGCCGTTCAGTCAGGCCGGCAAGCGGGCCGGGGCCGACGACCCCCGACACCTTTGGCCGTATATTGCAGAGATCGTGTCAGCAGTTCAGCCTGTTTGGTGCTTCTTCGAGAATGTCGCCGGACACCTGTCCCTTGGATTCCCCGCCGTTTATCGAAGCCTACGAGAGTTGGGCTACCAAGTTGAGGCGGGACTGTTTAATGCGAGCGAGTGCGGCGCTCCCCACAAACGGCTGCGGCTGTTCGTCCTGGTCCACCGCCAACGTTCCGAATCGGGGGCCGGAACTGGACAAGAGCCATCGACCGGAGAGCGGGGGGATCGACCTGCAATCGGCAGTGCAGAAATGGCCGACGCCGAACCAGACGGATTACAAGGGCGAATCGCAACCGGAGGGCAGGCGGCCGACGTGCGACGACGATCTGCCGAGCCGGGTAAACAGGATGTTCCCAACGCCGGCGGCGGCCAACTATCGGGACGGCAAGGCGTCTCCGGCAACGATGGCCCGCAACTCAAGACCCCTACAGGAATTCATAGTCTCTGGCCCGCCCCTCCCGGCCAGTCCCAGTACGAATGGGAAGAACCAAGGGTTGTTGTGGATGACGCCCGAAGCGCTGAATCAGATGGGGTATCAAGTAGCCAACGGGAAGCGGTATCCGAGATTGGGCAGACAGGTCAAGATGTTCACGACGCCGTGCAGCGACGACACGAGCCAGAGGAAAGCGAAATACAAACAGGGGGGAACGGCGCTGAGTTTGCAGACCAAGGGCAAGCTGAACAACGGCTGGGTATCACAACTTCAAGGACTTCCACCACATTGGACGAGGCCATAAATGAAAGCGAAACATATCGTGCCAGAGAAGTTCTGCGAACAGTGTGGAATACGACTTGCGCGAAAGAGGTACAACGGTCGCCTGGAAGACCGAGCGATGTTCTTGCGGAGGCGGTTCTGCTCTCGCGAATGCGCATGGGTGCATTCCCGCAAACCGTCTGTTACTCTGTCTGGTCTACGTTGCAGAGCGGCAAAGAAGCGTGGCAGGATATGCCAGTTATGCAGAGGAAAGAAGAACCTCAATATCCATCACATCAATCGGGATGTTGCCGACAATTCTCCGAGCAACTTGCTCACGCTCTGTGCGTCCTGTCATACCGCCTTACACTGGAAAGAGGGCAAGCAAGCGAGACGCCGTGGGGCTTGCACGGTGAAGAACTGCTCTGTGCTGCACACAGGGCGTGGGTACTGTATGAAACATTACCAGAGGTTCAAGAAGTACGGCGATCCCTTGCTGACCAAGCGGAGTGGGAGAAGCGGGCCTATTTCGAGGCAGCCGATGCGGGACACTCAAGAGTCGATGAACTTCGAAGTTTGGGCAACGGCGTCGTGCCCGCCCAGGCCGAACTGGCCTTTAGAACCCTCTACCAAAGATTAAGGAGATTACCATGAAACGCAAGGCCGCATTGATGATCGCCACCATCGCCCTATTGTGTGTGGGGTGCCTCCCTATCGACCCCCCGGTAGTAGACCCGCCGGTTCCGCCCGACGAGCCAAACGAACCCAATGAGCCGCCCATCGTCGTGGTGGGCACATACTATGTGGATGCAAGCACCGGGAACGATTCCTATCCGGGCTCAGTAGACGCGCCTTGGAAGACGCTGGCTCGGGCAAAGATCGATTACGACGGGTCGCCCAAGGTCGCGTACGGAGATACCGTGGCTGTGCGGAACGGTCGGTACAGTGGTTTTGGTCTCGCCAAGGAGAACTTCCCGCTGTGGGAGGGCGAGAATTTCGACCCGCTACCGCCAGACCAAAAATGGGTAACGTACGTCGCTGATGGCGACGAGGTCTACCTGGAGGCGATCAGCTTCAACTTGGGTAATGACCTGCGTGTGGTGGCTCACGTCTTCGATGGGTTCAAAATCATCGGGGCGAGCAGGCGGGGCGTCTACGGCCGGGCGGTGATGGGCCTAAAGCTCAAGAACCTAACGATACGCGGCATCACCGACTCCGCTATTCTGTCGGTAGAGAAGAGTGACCGCAACAATATCGAGTGCATCTACCGAAATGCGGAGATCCATATTGACAACTGTGATATCTCCGGCGGCTATCGGGGCGTGTTCTTCGGCGGCTGGAACTGCAACTGGAGTGTGACCAACTCAAACATCCACACGGTTGGGACGGACAAGATCATTGCTGCCGGCGGCGTCAACATTCTGATTGAGAACAACCGAATCCATGGGAATTCCCTGCTATCCAGTGAGCACCCCGACTGCATCCAGTTCTATACTGCTGCCAACCGGTATCTCGGGGGAAGCGCCACCAACGTCACAATTCGGGGCAACTGGCTATACGACCACTCCAGCCAGGGCATCTGGACAGGTGGATCTTTGCTCAACAATGTGATCTTCGAGAACAACCTGATCTATAACACCGGCAACTATGAGTGGCGGGTATACGGGGTCCAGACCGGCGTCTTCCGCAACAACACGGTCGTCGGTGATGACGTCGGCAGCACGGGAGTGATTTTCTACGGCGGCACCTTCACAGCGGCTGAGGGGCTCCTGGAGGGCTACCCCCGCAATTCGGCTATTGCGTGCCATCACAACGTCTTTGCCACGTCCTATAGCGGTGCCCCGTCGGCGATGACCGAACACGACTACAATATCTACGTGCATCCGTGGGACGGCTCGCCAGGTGACGATGAGCCAAACAGCAAGGGTTTCGATTCGATCGATGAGGCTACGGAGGCCCTGTTCGTAGATCCGGCCAAGCGCGACTACCGACTCAAAGCGCCGTATGTCGGGCGTGGTGGGTACGAGCGCAAAGCATCTGATGCTGACGGATACTAGAGACTTCCTTCGCGAAGTACGTACTTCGCTACGTTCACGGCTGGGGGCGTCCTCTCGCCGCCCTCGGCCGTTTTGGAGACGCCATGAAATGCCTCGAAGTTCTCAAGCGACTGTTCCTGCTGCTCTGGGCATTCCTGCGTCCGAGCAAGCTGCCCCGGTGCCCGAGGTGCAAGGTGGAGATGGACGCCCACAACGACCATATCCCGTGGCTGTGCGAGCAGCGGTGCGGAACGTGCGCACACGTCGCTTATGTTGACTTGCGGGCGACCGGCAACTTGCGGTACTGTGCCCATCCCAACAAGCTGGGGCGATGGCGTGCGAAGACTGACTGGTGCCGGCAGTGGGACGCGAGGGATAGGAAGGAGAACCCGCATGACGATTACAGTTCACCGCCCGCATCTTGAGGTGGTTATCCTCACCCAGATCACTCGCGGTGCCGGTACGAAAGACGACTGCTGTCGCCGGGTTGTCCAAGTCTATTCGTTGACCGGGGATTTGATTGCCGAGGAAGACCCTTTTATTAAGGAGACCCCGCATGACTAAATGGGATTCTCATTTATCTGAAACGGACATTTGCATTAACTGTGTGTACTGGGTGCCGTGTTTTTGGTCAGACGATGACTATGGCATATGCGAGTCCGAAGACTCGGACCATTCTCGGCATGTTCTCGGGGCTAGTCATGTGAAATGCAAATACGCAGAGGAACATCCCCAGAAGGAGAACCCGCATGGAAGTTCAAAGTGAGCAGGATAGGTGGTGGGAACGAACCGGCAAGGCCATATTGAACCGTCGGCTCTGTGCCGAGGCGGCGTGGGCCGAGGGCGCGAAAGAGCAGGAACGGAAGGCTCGACGAGAAAGGGGGACAAGGTGATGCCGACTGAGAATCAGATCATTGGCGGCCTGCGACTTCGGGTGCTGGAGCTTGAGGCGCTGAATAAGATATTCCGGCGGGCTCTAGAGGAGATGAAGGCTGA
>DATKWR010000801.1:0-2249 GCA_035529475.1 Sedimentisphaerales bacterium
CGGGTCAAGGGCAGCGCCAACTCGCGCCCGTCGGCGCTCTTCCAGGTTTTGCCCAGGTCGCCGGTTTCGATGTAGTACAGGTTCGTGCGCCAGTTCAGCCCCTTGCCCTTCGGATGAAAATTGAATGCTGTCCCGGCTTTGTTTGCCGTGGCGGCGCTGATTTGATAGTGGCCCTCGTCAATGGCGGCCAGCCGCTGCCACTGCGACCACTTCACACCATCCGGGCTCGTCATAAAGCAAATCGTGCGGGCGGCGGGCCAGTTGTAGCGGGTGAAGAAGCATACGAAGCCTTTGCCCCCAAGATGCCACGCCTGCATGTACGAAAAATTGGTCATCGGGACTTGCCGTGAATCCTCGATCTTTGTGGCGTTGACCCGCTCGAATTCGTTCACGTCGTAGGGCCTCGTGCTCCTGTGAATGTACGAAGGTCTCGACGTGCCGTGCGAAGTGGAGAATATCCAGATGTGGCCCTTGTCATCGACGCTGATGACGGGATTGTCGTGGGCGTCGTCCGTTTTCTTGTCGAGCAGGATGGTCGGGCGGGGGACTTTTCCCGTCTTGTGGTCGTAGTAAGAGACCATGTGAAGCAGTTTTCGGTTACTGTCGGTTGTTGTGCCGCCGTAGCAGAAAAAGGTCTTTTTGACCTGATCGCAATAGACGGCGAACGGCTTGTGCTTGGCGCAGTATGTTCCGAGTCCGCCGCTGTATTTATAGACGTACTGGTCGCCCGACGGCTGATTCATGTACCAGATGCCGCGGTAGCCCGTGTCTTTGGCGTTGATGGTCAATACTTGAGTTGACGCCTCGCCCCTCGCGCAGAACAAGACCGCCGCCAGCGACAAAAGGATAGCACGGTAGGGTGTGCAACTTGCCCCTTGGGGGCTTGTTGCACACGCGGTTCTATTGGCGAATGTAAACATGAGTTGCTCTCTGTTGCCCTGTTCGTAGTGACGCCGTAAGGCGTTATTTCCGACAATGCCCTTACGGGCACACTACAAACCCAGATCCTTCGGCTGCGCCTCGGGATGACACATACGTGTCACTTCAGCTCACCTTAACATTGAAGTTCCTGCCGGTGGCCCGGCTTATCTGCTCGAGCGAGGCGGAAGCGAAATCGATATCGGGATATTTTTCCGCCCGCACCCGGTCGATCAAGTGTTTGATTCTTGTCAGCTCTTTTGCCAATAAATCGTAGTTCTTCCCGTCGAGGATTTTCTTCATCGTTCCTTTTTCAATCATGCTGAACGAGCCGCCCAGGACCAGAACGCCCCCGTCGATGTAGTCGGGAATGTTGTCGGCGTTCGTTCCGCCGGTGGGGACCAGGCTGATGGTCTTGTGGATGGCCGGGTCGACGGCCTTGACGAAAGCCGGTCCGCCGAGCTCCCTGGCGGGAAAGACCTTGCAAAGATTCGCTCCTCTTGAAAACTGGCTCACAATTTCGGTGGCGCTGCCGCACCCGGGGATCATGGGGACCCGCCCCGCGAATTGCTCGAAGCCGGGGTCGCTGAAATTGATCGCCGAGACCAGATAGCACGCACCGGCCTCGGCCACCTGGGCCACCGAAGGCAGCGGGTCCTGAGGGTGCGCCTTGTTATAGACATCGAGCATTGCAGGCGAATCGATCAGGCTCGCCGCTCCCGCGGCGAAATCGGGCAGCTCTTTACGCAGCCGGGACAGCTTCAGCAGAGGCTGCTTGATCCGGCAGGTCACTTCCATGTTATTGACCCCGGCCTTGACGAGGGCCTCGGCGGTCTTGACCACGTCGAGCTTGTCCTGGTTAAAGACGAGAATGAAACCATCCCGCAACAATGTCGTGATTGTACTTCTGAAATTCATTTTGACTCCCTACGGTTCTGTCACAGATCGAGACATATTGTCATTCTGAGCGAAACGCAGTGAAGCGAAGAATCTGGCCTGCGAATAATCAGTTCTCAACCCAGATGCTTCGCCGTTCGGCTCAGCATGACAGTTAAGACTACAGTCTCCTTAAATGAAAGCCGCCGTCCACGTTTATGACCTGGCCGGTTGAGAAATCGAGCCTGCCTTCGGCGATGGCCCCGACCGCCCTGGCGACATCTTCAGGCTGCCCCCATCGCTTGATTGGAGTCAGGCCTTCTGCGATCAGCTTGTCGTATTTGTCCTTCACTACGCTGGTCATATCGGTGGCGATGATGCCGGGCCGGATCTCGAAGACTCCGATTCCGTACTCGGCGAGCCTATCGGCGTACAGCGCTGTCATCATGCTGATA
>DATKWR010000802.1:0-2712 GCA_035529475.1 Sedimentisphaerales bacterium
GCGGCGAATTCCGTAGCAGGTATATAAGAAACGCGGAATGAGAATACAAGGGCTGACCTCGCTGAGGTAATTACCGACGGCGGGTCAGCCTTTTTAATGATGGTCAAGGACTCGACGGACAGAAAGGACATGTGATGAAAAGAGCGAGAGCGTTCACGCTCATCGAGATTCTGGTCGTGGTCGTCTTGCTTGGCATACTTGCATTGGTGATCCTTCCGATGGTATCGGGCAGCGTCATATCGGCCAGAGAGAGCGCCGTTGCTCACGACTTGCACATGCTGCGAAGATACGTTCTGATTTACAAGAGCCAGCATCGAGAGGTCGCTCCCGGTTATCCGGATGGAGACACGACTCAGGCGCCTACGGAAGAGGCCTTTATCGATCAGCTTACGCTGTCAAGCAACACAAGTGGTCAGACGGCACCCGTGGGGACGGCGGATTTTCCCCGTGGTCCCTACCTGATGAAGATACCGGTCAATCCGCTCAATCACAAAGATACGGTTCAGGTGCTTGCCGATGGAGACGCCTTCCCGGCCAATGGCGACGACAGCTACGGCTGGATCTACAAAGCCGCCACCTCCGAGGTACGGGCCGATTGCGGAGGGGCCGACCAGGGTGGAAAGCGATACTATGACTACTAAGACCGGAATACCTCCGGACAAAGGCAGAGAAGGCTTCACGCTCGTGGAGGCGATGCTGGCCGTTTTCGTGTTGAGTATCGCCGCGGCGGGCGTGCTGCTGCCGTTTGTCAGCGGGGCAACCGTTCGGGCCGAAGGGGCCCGCAGAACACTGGCGGCGGGCCTGGCAAGCGACCTGATGGAGCAAATATTAAGAAGACCTTTTCATGATCCCAGCGGTGTCGCCGATGACTACAGGCTGGGGCCCGAGGCGGGAGATTTTGACAACATTGACGACTTTCATGGTTACGCGGAGTCTGAGGGCCAGGTAAAAGATGCAATGGGAGCTGTCTTTACCGACCCAAGATACGCCAATTTCAGCAGGAATGTGACATGTGAATACGTGTACGTGCCGCCGCAGCCGGTGGAGAGCGATCCAACGAAGTGCGAGTTTATTCGCATTACAGTACAGGTGAACTATAGCGGCAAACAAATGGCGACCATCGTTCGACTTGTGAGTGAATGAAGAATACCCGACATAATAATGGATTTACACTGATTGAGCTGCTTGTGGCGCTGATTGTTACCAGTATCGTGACCACGGCAGTGGCGACGCTGGCGTACGCGATGAACGCGGCCAACCGCGCGACCGACGATACGAGCCGAAAGCAGGCCCAGGTGCGCTTCGCTACTCTGAGGATTTCGGACCTGATTCGCAACTCCAGACTTGTCTGCTACGCCTCCGCTGATGAGATGGCGGTTTGGACCGGCGATGCAAACGCTGATGGAACAGTTAATATTGACGAGCTCGCCTATGTCGAGGCGGGACCGGCCCACAACCGTCTGCGGCTATATACGTTTGCTCCCACCAGCAGTGCGGCGATAAGCCTCGGGTCGATCGGCGCGCTGGCGACGAACTGGTGGTCCGCGTACAGTAGCCAGATGAGCTATGCGTCACTGATACCGACGTGCAGCAACGTGCAGTTTGGCTTTGTGCCGGGGCTTCCGCCCCAGAGCAGATTCGTGACGATATCGTTTGACGTTGTCGAGAATGATAGTACTTGCCACTACCAGATAAACGCAACGCTGCGTGGCTGGGCGGGGAACCTGCTCGACGCAAGCGGCAACATCGTGAGTGATGACGATTAGCATGAAGATCAGGAAGAATACATCCGATAGACCGGGAGCCGCGCTGCTCGTTGTACTGTTCATTGTCATGGCGATAACGATTACGGCGCTGGGCTTCATCTCGCAGAGCGACGTGGAACTGGCCTGCGGCCAGAACATGGTGCTGCACAAGCAGATGGACTACCTGGCGGAATCCGGCCTGGAGCACGCCCGAGGGCTGATCTTGAATCCCCAGGATGTCGCTTCGGAATACTGGGCGGGATCCGCCGGTCTGCAACTGGTTTCCGGGAGCGACTACTACGATGTTGCAGTCACTCGCGATTCAAATGATCTCTGCAATTATATCATAGACTGTAATTCATACCGGCTGGACGGAATGGAAAAAGTCGGCCGCAGCCGCTTGCGAGCCGAGCTAAGGCTTGACCCGTGCATCGCCTATTGGGTAAGTTCAAATACAACGGTTCGGCCGCAGATGACAATCACGGGGGATGTCTATTGCGGCGACAATTTGACAAACAGTGGTACTATACGCGGTGATGTTTTCGCAACCGGCACGATAGATGGGACAAACCCTGAAGGACAGAAAAAGACTGCTGCCGAGGCTGGTGTAGCCTGGCCGACCCTTGTAGTCGGTGAGTTTCAGCCGGTGTATTACATAGGTTCGACGTCTTATTCAGCACACCAGATTGCTGATGTTAATATCCCTACGCCAAGCAATTTGACCGACGTTTGGTACCGCACTGGCGACGTGAACATGTCGGGCAATGTGACGATTAACGGCACGCTTATTGTTGATGGCAACCTGCGAGTAAGTGGGCAAAATAACACAATCACCGCCGGGAAGAACTTCCCGGCTTTGCTGGTCACTGGTCAGGTCGTGATGGAAGGAAACAGTTCGTTGGTGATTCAGGGACTTGCCCAAATTGGAGGACCAATAACAGTTGGTGCGAGCCCCACAAACCCGATC
>DATKWR010000803.1:0-7483 GCA_035529475.1 Sedimentisphaerales bacterium
ATGAAGCGCCGCTTCAATATCGTGCTCGGTTCCATCGCCGGCATCAGCCTTCTGGTCGGCGGAATCGGCATCATGAACATCATGCTGGCCTCGGTGACGGAACGTACGCGAGAGATAGGCATCCGGCGTGCAATCGGCGCCAAACGCAGACAGATTATCTACCAGTTCCTTATCGAGACCGTGGTGCTCTCGACCATGGGGGGGATCATCGGCCTGGGCGTAGGCGCCCTGATCCCGTTCTTGATAACGTACTTCTCCGGCATGGTCACAGTGATGACTGCGAAGGGAATTCTCGTACCGCTGCTGATCAGCATGACGATCGGCATCCTCTTTGGATTGTATCCGGCCGTGCACGCCGCTAAAGTCGATCCCATCGTAGCCTTGAGGCATGAGTAGTCCGGCGCCGAGAAGCAGCGGATTCAGCCGCTTGCCCCGCGAAGCGAGAAGGATGGGCCGTGCCGAACATTCGCCAAGCAGGGGTTTTGGCCTTTGTTTTCCCGCCTTTTTGTCGTATAATGATGGGGGCAGTGAAGGCTTCTGCAAGATCGCAGGTCGAGTACAGGCCGGTTTTTGTCCGCTCGTTGGACTGCCTTAAGTAATTATTATTTAAGAAGTTACCGACTAAGAAGTAGCGTTTGAGAAGAGGCGGTTTTTCCTGAACAACCCGCTCAGATCGTATCTCTTGGGATGGTGTGATTCTGGCATGAATGTGAACGATGAAAGTGTTGCCCAGATTGAAGAAACGTCGGCGGAGAATCGTCGGTTGCGGCTGTTCGGCGCCGGCGCGTTGTTCTCCCGGATGCTCTGCACCGTTGTCATCCTCGGCTTTTGCGGGTGCAGCACCGAGCACTACAAGGCCGACGCGGACAAAGAGGTCTATCAGATTATCGACGGCAAATGGCAGGACGATTTCGGCCACAAATCCAATTACGTCATCGCCGACAGCAATGTTCCTGCTTCACCCAGCGATGTTCGAGCTGAGGAAGCCGTACCTGCCTCCGGCGTGATCAGCCTTGCGCAGGCCGTCGCTATTGGAACCGCACACAATCGGGAGTACCAAAGACAGAAGGAACAGCTATACCTGACCGCCCTCGATTTGACACTGGCGCGCCATCGGTTCGCGCGACAGTGGTTTGGAACGGTCGATGCCGGCTACACCAGAGGCGCCGACGACGAGCAAGTAGGCTACGGTGCGGAGGCCGGTTTCGATCAGCTCCTGGCCGACGGCGCCAGAGTCAGCACAAGCATTGCGATCGATTGGGCGCGTTTTCTGACGGGCGACCCGCGGACCTCGCTCGGCTCGGTCCTCAGCGCCAGTGTCACGCAGCCGCTGCTTCGAGGCAGCGGGCGCAAGGTGGCCCAGGAAAACCTTACGCAGGCCGAGCGCAACGCGCTGTACCAAATACGCGCTTTTAACCGCTATCGCCAGAGCTTTGTGGTCTCGATCGTAACCGACTATTACCGCGTTCTGCAGCAAAGAGACGCGGTAGCCAACGCGAAGAACAATTACGAAAGCAAGGTTGAGCTGAGGCAGCGATTGCAGATGGAAGCGAATGAGGGCGTCACGCCGCGTTTCCAGGTGGACCAGGCCGAGCAAAGCGAGCTGCTCGCCCAGGACAGCTACCTGCGCGCCCAGCAGCGGTACGAACAGCAACTCGATGTATTCAAGATCTCCCTGTCTCTGCCAACCGATGCGAAGATGGAGCTGGACCAGAACGAGCTGGAGGTCCTGGCGGACAAAGGGGTCGTCGAAACCGATTACGAACTGGACGCCGCGATTGAAACGGCGCTGGCCCGGCGTCTCGATTTGGCCAATGTCGCCGATACGGTTGACGATGCCACGCGCAAGGTGGCCGTCGCGGCCGACAATCTCGGCGTGGAGCTGAACCTTGTCGGCAGTGCAAACGTACGGTCCACCCCGCAGACCGACGTGGACAGGCTCCGGTTCCACCAGGGCGCCTACGCGCTCGGCCTTGAGGCGGATCTGCCCCTGGACCGAAAGGCCGAACGCAACGCGTACCGGGAAGCTCTGATAACGCTGGAGCAGCGCCAACGCCAGTATGGAAACGACGTGGACCAGGTGAAACTGGACGTGCGGGATGCGTACCGTAAGCTCCGCGAAGAAGCCGAGTCGTACCGTACTCAGCAAAAAGCGCTGCAGTTGGCCAAGATGCGGGTCGGGGTCTCGCCCATACTGTGGGAAGCCGGACGAATGAACGCCCGGGACTATCTGGAATCACAGGATGCCTACTTGAGCGCGCAAAACGACGTGACGTCGGCCCTGGTTTCTCATGCCGTTGCCAAATTGAACCTTTTCCGGGACATCGGCGTTCTTCAAGTCAGGCCGGACGGAATGTGGGAGGAACCGACTCGATGATTCGCCGCAATGACGAGGCCTTTGAATTTAAGGCTGATGCGCCAACGCTGGTGATGGAGCGGCTGTGCAAGAGCTACGAGCTTGGCAGTATGGAATTGAAGGTCTTGCGCGACATCGCTCTGACAATCGACAGGGGCGAGTACGTGGCCATCATGGGGCCGAGCGGCTCCGGGAAATCCACGCTGCTCAATATGATCGGGTGCCTGGACCGGCCCACCAGCGGGGACTACTGGCTCGGCGGACAGAACGTCTCGCTGCTCGATGACGATCAGCTCTCTCTGATACGGGGGGCCCGGATTGGGTTCATTTTTCAATCCTTCAACCTGATCAGCCAGCTCAACGTCATAGAGAACATCCAGGTGCCGATGTTCTACCAGGGCTGGTCCGAATGCGAAAGTGCCGAGCGCGCCAGCGAGCTGGCCACAATGGTAGGCCTGGGCGAGCGGTTCGAGCATCGGCCTTCGGAACTCAGCGGCGGCCAGCAGCAGCGCGTGGCTATCGCCCGGGCGCTGGCCAACGATCCGCTGATTGTTTTAGCCGACGAGCCGACCGGCAATCTCGATTCGGAAAGTGGGACCGAAATACTGAAGATTCTCGTCGGCCTGCACAAACAGGGCAAAACCCTTATCGTCGTCACGCACGACACGCATATCGCCGCGGACGCCGGAAGAATCATAGAAATCTTTGACGGCAAGATAAGACGCCCCTAACGGCGGATGAACGGACGGTAATCCACTATGTTCCTGTTTCGCTTAAAGCGTACAGCCAAGCTGGGGATAAAGAGCCTTTGGATGCACAAGCTGCGCTCCACCCTGACGACGCTGGGCATCATTTTCGGGGTCTCTTCCGTGATTGCGATGCTCGCTATCGGCGAGGGTGCGTCCCAGGCCGCGCAAGAGCAGATCGCCCGGCTTGGCAGCCGCAACATTATTATCAAGACGGTTCCACCGCCTGAAGGGAAAGAGGCGAGCAGCCAGAACCAGAGCATGCGTGAGTACGGCCTGACCTATCTCGACGCCGAACGTTTTCGCAACAGCATACCAAACATTGAAGTCGTCGTCCCAAGTCGCCGCCTTCCCCAGCAGGCATGGTACCGTAACCGTAAGGTTGCGGTCGAGTTGATCGGCACCGTGCCCTGGTACCCGGAGATATCACCGATTCAGCTCAGAATGGGGCGATTCATCGGGAGCCTTGACATGCACCACAGAGAAGGCATCTGCGTCGTCGATGAAAACGTAGTGAAAGAGCTGTTTGTCTTCGATGATCCGCTGGGACAGGACGTCAAAATCGCCGGTGACTACTATCGGGTGGTAGGAGTCGTGAGCCCTGAGGATCTTGGGCCGGCCGCGAAGCCCCTTGAGAATGGCGCCCCAAAAGCCAAAGGCCAGGGCGGCGCAAACGTGGGGAGCATTTATATCCCCCTGACAACGGTAAGGAATCGTTTCGGAGAAACCTCCCTGCAATACAGTGGAGGCAGCAGGCGCACGATGGAACGAGTCGAGCTGCAGGAAATCACCGTGAAAGTCGGCACAACGGAAGAAGTGCTGCCGACGCGCGATATTCTCGAGACACTGCTGATCCGGTTCCACAAGAAAAGCGATTATCAGGTGGTTGTTCCGCTGGAGCTGTTGAAACAGGCCAAACAAACCCAGCGCATCTTCAGCATCGTTCTGGGCTCGATCGCTGCGATTTCACTGCTGGTCGGCGGCATAGGGATTATGAATATCATGCTGGCCACCGTCAGCGAGCGGACGCGCGAGATCGGGATTCGCCGTGCCCTGGGCGCCAGGAAACGGGACATCATCCTGCAATTCCTCTCGGAAACCCTGCTCTTGACGCTGCTCGGAGGCATCCTGGGGATCAGCTTGGGCTCGCTCGTGCCTGTCCTGGTGACTCACTTCGGCCGTATGCCCACGGTTATCACCGGCGCCTCTTTGCTGCTGGCCTTTGGAATCAGCGGAGCGGTGGGTGTCATCTTTGGCTTGTATCCCGCCTACCGCGCCGCAAACATGGATCCGATCGAGTCACTCCGGCACGAATAGACGCCGGTTCGGTAACGTGCACCGGCTTGCCCCACGGGCCTCCACGCCGAAGCGGCCCGCAAATGGCATCCTCAACAGGTAACGTCCATGACAAACACGTTGGTTTGCGCGCCCGCCTTCCGTGCAAGCACCTGGAAGCGTCCGTCCGGGCCGCAGGAGACGAGCAGGTCCAGCTCGTCCGCTTCGAAAACTTCGGACAAATACGTGGCCTGAACGCAACGAATCTCAGCGCTGAGTTTGAATTCCCTGCTCAGCGCGTCAATGCCCCACCGGATATATTCCGTATTGTTCACGTGCCCGTTCAAGTCGATCGCGCTGCGGGCAACGCGCACCCGGTCAACCGCAACGCCGCCCTGGTGCGGCTCCAGCCGGCTCAGTTTCTTTTGCAGCGCTTTGGTCCCGGTCCTGGGCAGGGCCAGATCGAGATGAAACAGGTTCTTCGGCCGACTTCGTTGCTTGTCCAACACCATCCATTCGCTGCCGGCCCTGAACAGCTCCCGCCCGTTGCGATCTCTGCCGACGAACTCTCTCGAAGCAATCAATCGCGTATATCCGCTCGGCCACGTTCTTATCGAGACTTGCTCATTCCACGTCGGCAGCCCGGCGATCTCCACTCTCAGGTTCGACAGCACCCAATAGCCATCAAGCCCCTTCATTCTCTCAAGGCCGAGCCCAAGCTGTTCCGCGTGAAGCGCCGCCGCTTCCTGAAAATGCTGCATCAGCGAAGCGATTTTGATACTCCCGCCGACGCCACATTCATAAGTCCGGATCGTGATTTTCTCTTCTCTGACGTCCACAATGCCAAAATACCAGATACGCTCCACGAACACAATGCCTCGGCGTGCTTGAAATCCTTCTGCGGAAAGGATAGGATGGGCCGCGCCTTACCGGGCGCGTGCGCGCGTCTGAAACGCGCAGAAAGAAAAACACACAACGGATTTGTGATTCATGGCTATTGTCACGTTATCTGAGGTCCACAAGGCTTTCGGCTCTGAGATCGTCTTGGACCGGTTGAACCTCCAGCTCTACGCCGGCCAGAAGGTCGGCATGGTCGGGCCCAACGGTTCGGGCAAAAGTACGATTCTCAAGCTGATCGTCGGTCACGTCAGGCCGGACATGGGACAGGTTCTCAATCACAAGGGCCTGCGTATTGGCTACCTGCCCCAGGAGGCCACGTTTGGCGGGGAGCGCACCGTTCTGCAAGAAATGCACGCCGGCGTGCAGGATCTGCTGCGACTCCAGCAGACCATCGAGACCGCCGCCCATGCAATGGAGAGTCTGAGGGGTCCGGCCCTGCAGGCAAAGATGAAGCAGTACGACCGCCTGTGTCACGATTTCGAGATTGCCGGCGGCTATGCGTATGAAACCCGTATCCAGACGACCCTGACGGCCCTGGGCTTCGAGCCGGAGCTGCATCGGGTAAGAACGTCCGCGCTTAGCGGCGGCCAGTTGTCACGCCTCGGCCTGGCCCAGGTCCTGATGCTCCAGGCAGACCTGCTGCTGCTGGACGAGCCGACCAACCACCTGGATCTCCAGGCCACCGAATGGCTGGAGAAATACCTGGCCGCCTATCACGGCGCAGCCGTCATCATCAGTCACGACCGTTATCTGCTGGACCGCGTCCCGTGCAAAATTATCGAAGTGCAAAACCGGCAGGCCAAAGTATGGAGCGGCAACTACAGCAATTGCCTCCAGACCAGGCAGACGGTCCAGTTGCAGCAGCAGCGCGAACACACCAAGCGCGTCGAGATGGTCGAGCACACGCTGGATTTTATCGCCCGCAACAAGGACCAGGAAGGGATGCGCGGAACGGCTCGCGGCCGCAAGACCCGGCTCAAGCGCCTGCTCAAGGAAAATCCCGACTTCCTGAACAAAGCCGTCGAACAGAAGACCATCGGTTTTTCGTTCGGCAAAACCGAGCGACGAAGCGATCTCGTGCTGCGATGTGAAGGCATGGGCAAGTCGTTCGGCGATCTGACACTGTTCGAGAACCTCTCGTTCGACGTGCTCTGGGGCGAGCGTCTCGGTATCACGGGCCCCAACGGCACGGGTAAGAGCACTCTTCTGCGACTTGCCCTTGGCCAGTGCGAACCGTCGGCCGGCAGCCTTCGCCTGGGCCGAAACCTTCGCGTAGGCTACCTCGATCAGCACGGCGACGTCCTGGACCCGGCCAAGAGCGTTCTGGAAGAAGCCTCCGCGGTCGCTCCCGCGCTCTCGTCGGAACAGCTTCGCAATCGCCTGGGGGCTTTTCTCTTTACTGGCGACGATGTCTTCAAGCGGTGCGCAGACTTGAGCGGGGGCCAGCGCAACCGCCTGATGCTCTGCCGGCTCGTCCTGTCCGAGCCCGATCTGCTGGTTTTGGACGAGCCTACGAACCATCTGGATATCGCCAGCCGGGAGACATTCGAGGCCGCGCTGGCTCAATACAGCGGAACCATCATTGTGGTCAGCCATGACCGCTACTTCCTCGATCGCGTCGTGGACAAGCTGTTCGTGATCGGCACAGACGCCCTCGGAAATCGCTCTCTGGGAAAAACCGAATTCGTGGCGGGAAAACCGGCGTATTCGTACTATGCTTCGCTCGTTCGCCAGCGCGCCGAGGCCGAGACACAGAGACTGGCGTCTGAAGATGCCCCCGCGAAGCGCCAGGCGGCTCAGGCCCGCAAAGAGGAACGCCCGAGGACGCCGGAGGAGTTGAAGCGTTTCAACAAGTATTCGGTTGACCAGATCGAGGATATGATATTAGCTCTCGAACAGGAGCTGGAGACCATGAAGGAACGCTTCGGCGATGCTCAGGTTTACAGGAACCCCGAATTGCTCACGGAACTGCAGTGTAGCTTCGATACCAAAACTGCGGAGCTGGATCTGCTCTATCGAGCCTACGAACGCCGGGCGGGGTAAGAAGCAGCGAACGACCAACAAACAAGAATCTAACGTTGCCCAGAATCGCTATGCTGACGCGCCCCGCCAACGTCACGCACGCACCGAACGTAGTTGTGAATCCGGATTTCGTCCCCCTGGGGTCCTAAGCCCTGTGGATATCTTGCCGGGTCGCCGCTCTTGG
>DATKWR010000804.1:0-2591 GCA_035529475.1 Sedimentisphaerales bacterium
CATGGCCGCCGGCGGTATCTACGATCATCTGGGCGGCGGCTTCCACCGTTACTCCACCGATGCGCGATGGCTGGTCCCGCATTTCGAGAAGATGCTCTATGACCAGGCGCTGCTGAGCAAAGCTTATCTCCAAGCATATCAGATCACTCGCAATCCGCGTTACGCTGAAATTGCGGCGGAAATCTTTGATTACGTCTTGCGTGACATGACGGATCCCGGCGGCGGTTTTTACAGCGCCGAAGACGCCGACAGCGAGGGTGAGGAAGGGACCTTCTGTCTCTGGAAACCCGAGCAGATAGTTTCGATTTTGGACCAGGACGAGGCCAGGTTGTTTAGTGCGCATTACGGCCTCACCGAAAGGGGCAATTTTGAAGAAGGCAAGACCATTCTCAGCATTGTGACCCCAGTGGAAGAGCTGGTGAGGCAATCTGGCAAGGACCGGGATGAGGTCGTGCGCATCCTGGCTCACGCCCGAGCAAAGGCTTTCGGCGCAAGGGCAAAGCGGGAAAAGCCGCACCGGGACGACAAGGTCATCACAGGCTGGAACGGATTGATGCTTTCATCGTTGGCATACGGCGGGGTGGTGCTGAAAGAAGAGAAGTACACGACAGCAGCCCAGCGTTCCGCGGAGTTCATTTTGCGAAGTCTGTACAAGGATGGCCGGCTCAGGCGATATTATCGAGACGGACACGTCGTCGGAAAAGCTTTTCTCGATGACTATGCCTTCATGGTGCTTGGGCTGATGGATTTGTATGAAGCGACATTCGACGCCCGGTGGCTGCGCGAGGCCGGAAAGCTCAGTGAAGAAATGATCGACTTGTTCGCGGATACCGAAAGGGGAGGATTCTTCCTTGCGGGCCGCGATGGTGAAAGGCTGATTGCCCGGACCAGGCCGGGTTCCGACGGGGCCGTTCCGTCGGGCAATTCCGCCGCGGCGCTGGCGCTGTTGAAACTGGGCCGGCTGACGATGAATCAGGAATTTACCGCGCAGGGGTTCAAAGTGCTCGAAATTTTCTCCAGGCAGTTGGAAGAATCGCCTGCCTATTCGTCTCTCATGCTGGAGGCGTTGAGTCTGTGGCTGGGACCGGCGCGGGAAATCGTCATTGCCGGCAGCGCCGAGGCCGGGGACACGAAGCAAATGATCGAGCTGGTTCACGGCAAATTCCTGCCCAACGCCGTCGTGCTTTTTCACGACAGCGGCGAAGACGGCTCCGCTATCGAAGCGATCATCCCGTTTGTGAAAAATCAGGTTGCCATCGGAGGTAAGGCAACCGCCTACGTATGTGAAAACTATGCCTGCAAGAAGCCGGTCCAGACAATCAGTGAGCTTGAGGGCCTTCTTACCAGAATTTCCAGCAGACCCCGAACGGAAGGCCCGACAAATGACGAAGAATCGGGATAAATTGTCCGGATGAACGACCTGAAGAAAGAACGAAAGACAATTGCCGTCATGATCAGCATGTTCTGCGAAGCTCATCATGGGACAAGCAGAGAGCAGCTATGTCCGGCCTGCGAAGAGCTTCAGGGTTATACCGAGCAGCGTCTGGACAGATGCCCATTCGGCGAAAACAAGGGCGCATGCTCCAAGTGCAGGATTCACTGCTACAAAACCCAGATGCGCAAGAGAGTCACCGAGGTGATGCGCTACGCGGATCCCAAGATGATTGCCAAACACCCCTTGCTCGCGATTGACCACCTTCTGAAAACCGTCAGAAAACAGAAGCCAGAAGTCG
Organism: Sedimentisphaerales bacterium; assembly: GCA_035529475.1. Lineage (GTDB taxonomy): Bacteria > Planctomycetota > Phycisphaerae > Sedimentisphaerales > Anaerobacaceae. Next base: position 1,734 of record DATKWR010000804.1, read on the forward strand.
GAAGACACAAGACAGAAGTCAGACGTCCGACATCCGGCCTCTGACGTCCGAGCTCAAACGACCTGCGCTTCGAATTTGCAGAGCTGGCAAAAATCTCTCATCTGGTGCGCAAAGTCGCCATAGAAGAATATCTGATGGAAGCCGGGGAAGCTGAGTACTTCCTGCCCGCCGTCGAATTTGACCTTGACTGAGACGACACACCCGCCGGAGGGCGGCACGTCCAGATTATCGAGCACCGTGCCGGCTGAGATCAACACTTGCGAAGGCGAGGAGCCATCCGCCTTGCCTGGCAGCAGATCGATACTTGTCACCCTCTGACCCTTGCGCCACAGAGTGCGCGGCACAGCGTCGCGGTTGCCATGATGGTGCAGCAGGTCGAACGGCTCGGGTGCGGTGCCGAAACCGTTGAGCCTCGTGGGGCACGAGCAGTGCGCGCCGATGATCGAATCATCGGCGGTATCGGCCACCGGGTCTTGCTGGAAGCCCGGCCGCTCGAACAGATACTGCGTCATGATATGCGAGGCCGCCGCGCCATAGTCGGCTTCGCAGGCGGCGGGAATGCCGTCGTCGTTCATCCGCGACCACGCGATGCAGGGCAGGCTTACTTTAAGCTTGCCCAGGGCGCCGAGGCAATCCATCGTGATGGCGTCGGCCTGCTCGGCTTCGAGAATCCTTGCAGCTACGTAGTAGCTTTTGACGCCGTTGATGACGTCCTGTCGCGTGGCGTTCGTGACCCGGCGGGCACGGCGCAGATAGTCACTGGCCATCGCCAGAATGTCTTCACTGTCGGGGGTCTGATTGTAGTATTCGATGAACGTCGTGGCCGGCACGACGCGCATGGTGATTCCCGTATCGGCC
>DATKWR010000805.1:0-3192 GCA_035529475.1 Sedimentisphaerales bacterium
GTAAAATCCATGGCCTCAGCCCAGCGTGACGACCCTGCCGAGCCGCGCAGATTCGTAGCACGCGGTCAGGACCTTCTGGCTTCGCAGTCCCAGCTCGGCGCTTATGGCCGGCTCGCGGTTCTCGATGATGGCTTGGCTGAACTCTTCGATCTCGGCCTGATAAGTGTTCACCGGCTCAGGATCGATCTTCATCGATTGCCCCGCCCCTCTCGCTTGCTGCGCATTGTAGCCCTTGCCGTCCTCTTCAAGAAACGCTTCCATTTGGCCTGCGGGCCCCTGGCCGATGGTCCCTTTGGCCAATATGGAACCCTTCGAGCCGTAAAGCTCCAGCACGTTCTTGCTGCTGCTGTCGGGGATGCAGAAAAACGTATCGACGGTCCCTAACGCGCCGTTCTCAAACAACAGCATCGCCGTGGCGCTGTCTTCCGATTTGTAGCCGTGCACGGTATTGTTGACGAAGCAACTGACCTTGGCGACGTTGCCGAAAAACATCTCCAGCAGGTCGATGCAGTGCCCTCCCATGTCGATCAGCGCGCCGCCTCCGCCGGTGGCCGGGTCCTGGCGCCAGGCGCCTTCGATCGGCGGATACCAGCATGAAAGCTGCGCCCGCGCATAAACCGGCCGGCCGAGCTTGCCCTGCTCGATGAGCGCCAGGGCCTCCCGATGCTGGGCAACGAACCGCATCATAAACGCGCAGCCGAGCTTAACGCCTTTTCGCCGGCACAGGGCAATCATCTCTTCCGCTTCGGCCACGCTCATGCCCAGAGGCTTTTCGCACAGCACGTGCTTTCCGGCGTCGGCGCAGGCTCGAACCTGCTCGGCGTGCACGCCGGCGGGCGTGGCGACGTAGATTGCATCATTGTCGCCCCCGAGCAGTTCGTCAACACTCGCGGCCGGTTCGACGCCGTATTCTTTGGCCACCTCGCGATTGACCTTCTGGTTGACATCGAAGACTCCGGACAATTCGGCGTTTCGCGCTTTGGCGATCCCCTCCGGAATCGTCCTTCTTCTGGCGATGCCGCCCGATCCGACGACAGCCCACTTGATTCTCTCAGACATGGGAGCAGTCCTTCCTGCGGTTTATTTCGCGTAAGCCTTAATCACCTTGGCGAGCGCAGAGCCGATCTGCCGGCAGTCGTCTTCGCTGTAGGTCGGAAAGGCGAAACACGTGAACGTATGGCTTTGGTGCCATATCGCGTTGGGCACTTCGACTTTGCTGTAGTCAACACTTTCGGGGCTGGCGTATTCCTTCGATGTGAACGGAAAACCGCTCTTGCCGAAGGAGTTGTGCTCACGATAGGCTTTTTCCGTGTGGCACTGAGGCCAGAAGACCTTCCAGCACGGCGCCCCCTCGGCCCCGCACGCGGCCACAAACCTGTCGATGTCACACGCCATGTTCTCGATATCCAGCGAAAACGCCATGACGTACCACCCGTTGCGGCGGTCCTCGGTGTCGATGGGTGCGTACAGCACCTGGGGCAGGTCTTTAATGGCGTCGATGATGATACGCGCGTTGCGCCGGCGATTGGGCATGTTCCACGAATCGATCCGCTCCAGCTCCGCAAGGCCGATGGCCGACTGCATCTCGGTCATGCGATAATTCCAGCCGACCATGTTATGAATATAGGGCAGTCTTTGCTCCAGCTCCAGCAGGCTCAGGCGCTGCTTGACGTCATACCCGTGGTCGCGAAAGCTCCGCGCCTGCCAGGCCAGGTCTTCGTCGTCGGTGGTGACCATGCCGCCCTCGCCGCCGGTGGTGAAGGTCTTGTTCTGACAGAAGCTGCACGCCGCGATATGGCCCAGCGTGCCGGTTTTCCTGCCTTTGTAAGCGCCGCCGAACGCCTCGGCATTGTCCTCTATTACAAAGAGCTTGTGTTTCTTTGCGAAGGCGAGAATCTTGTCCATGTCGCAGACGTTGCCGTACAGGTGGACCGGCATGATGGCCATGGTCCGCTCCGTGACAAGCTTCTCGGCCGATTCGACACTGATGCAGTGGTCGTCGATATTGACGTCGGCGAACCGCGGAACGGCCCCCGCCTGCACGATGGAAAAGCCGCTGGCGATGAACGTGTAGCTCGGCACAATCACTTCGTCGCCCGGGCCGATGCCGAGGGCGGATAGCGCAATGTGCAGGGCCGACGTGCCGCTCGAGGCGCTGATGGCGTATTTGCTGCCCTGCCACTGGGCGAATTTTCGCTCGAACTCCATCCCTTTGGGGCCGGTCCAGTAGTTAACCTTGCCCGACCGTAAAACCTCCTCCACGGCCTTGATGGCCTTTTCGTCGAACCGGGGCCAGCCAGCCAGTTTGTTCGTCACCGTCTTTGGACCGCCCTCGATGGCCAGGGTGCTCGCCATTTCACTGCCCTTTCAAAAAATCCGTTCGCGCCTGCGTGCGGCGACATATCCGCCGGAATCCTGCTGCAACCTCATTTATCCCAATTCCGCGCCTTCGTCAACAGTTTTTGGCACGTCCCAGGCGCAAGCCGGCGCTTCGCCGAACAGCCGGCTTTGAACGCCGGCGGGAATATGTTAGAATAGGCGGACGTTTCTCGTGCAGCGAGTCAATATTGAGCCTATGGGAGAAAAAACCGAACAACCGGGCGGTACGTTGAATTCTCAAAAGAGAAATCAGTGGAAGCAGACGCTTCTGACCAGTTCAGAGGGCCGCCTGCTGCTTGTCGGCGTCGCGCTGGCATTCATCTACACGGCATGGCTCGGAGTCAAGCTGCTCTGGTCTCCCGAGCAGTCCCAGGTTCTGATCGGCATGACGGCCATCGACATCATGTTCGGCCGGGCCGCCTGCATGGCCTTCGGATACTCCCTCCGCCTCGGCCACGGCACGGTCATTTCCGTCTGCATCATCGTCGAGACAATCCTCGTGCTTGTTTTTTATCCGCTGTTCGTCTTTAGCTGGCAGCATCTGCTGGTTCTCAAATGGCTCAAGCGGATAATGGAGCGTACGCACGAGGCCGCCGAGAGGCACAAAGAGAAAATCCAAAAGTACGGGGTCATCGGGCTGTTCTTTTTCGTCTGGTTCCCGTTCTGGATGACCGGTCCGGTTGTCGGCTCCGTGGTTGGATTCCTGCTGGGCCTGCCCGTCCGGCTGAATATGACCGTTGTGCTGGTCGGGACCAGTGCCGCAATCTTCGGCTGGGCTTTCTTCCTTCGCCAGTTGCACGAGCACGTGGCCTC
>DATKWR010000806.1:0-6161 GCA_035529475.1 Sedimentisphaerales bacterium
TTGGTCACGGCTCTGTAAAAATTGCGGCACTTCGGCAAGCTACGGACCTGCTCTTTGAGCTGCTCGAGGCTCGTGTGCGACCGCCGGACGTGGACCTCGGTCCGTTTGTCGGCTATGATTCTATCCAGTACGTTGGCCAAGTCGGTCTATCCCGCCACTTTCACGTAGCCCATGCGAAGCTCGCTGAGGGTATTGGCCAGCACGGTTTGCTCCTCTGTGGTCAGGTTGCCCTTGGTTTTCTCTTCGAGGGTCTCGAGCATATCGATGTTGTACTTGGCCAGCTCCAGGTCGGGCTGCCGCTGCTTCTGGCCCTTGATCTGCAAAAGGCCAAGGGCAAACAGCGCTTGGGTGGTGAGCATGCTGATCAGGGCGGCAAGATTGCCCTCCGGAAAAGGCCCGTGAGCCCCTTCTTCCTCCTGCTCCTGGGCTTCTTCCTGCGCCGCCAGCATTTCCTTTTCTCTTTGCGCCTCCTGCTTCCAGTCCTCATCGACGATGATTTTCTTGTCCTGCTTTTCTTCTTCAGCCATAATCGAAGGTCCCCGTCAATTCCGCATTTGTCTATTTTCGATACCGTTTCATATCTCTATCCATGTCGCGTTTTTGGTCGCGTTTGGTGATTGTTTCTCTCTTGTCATATTGCCTTTTTCCCCTGGCCAGAGCCAGCTCCATCTTTGCCAGCCCCTTCTTATTGAAATAGACCCGCAGGGGCACGAGGGTGAAACCCCGCTGTTCGAGCTTTATCCTGATTCTATGAATCTCGGCTTTGTGCAGGAGCAGCTTTCTCTTTCGGGCCGGCTCATGCTGGCGGGTGCCGGCCTGCTGGTACGGGGCGATCTGCGCGCCCACGAGCCAGCATTGCCCGCTATCGACCCGCGCATACGAACCGGTCAGGTCGGCGGCGGCGGCTCGCAGCGATTTGACCTCGCTGCCCAACAGCTCGAGACCCGCGTCAAATTTCTCAACGAGCTCGAAGTTTCTGTACGCTTTTTTATTGACCGCTACGGGGTCCTGTTTGTCTTTGTTCTTGTCCTTGTGCGCCTTGGCCGTCATCAGCTCCATGATAGCGACGGCCAGCTCATTTTGCAACAATCGCGCCGTGCCTGGGGGTGCGGGCGGGCAAATAAAAGAGCGGCCTTATGCTGTTGCATAAGGCCGCTCGGAAACGACCGAAGCGAAGATAATCCTTTAGGCGGCCCAAATGACCGCCTGACGGTGTCTGTCCTCAAGTAACAAGGATTGACACCATTGCCAAACTACATCAATAGTCGCGGACCACTACCTGATCCTGGCCAACTGTGTACTGGTCCGAACCTTCGACCTTCAGGTTATAGACCTTGCCGGTGTAGGGCGTGGTTCTCAACGTGACGCTCTTGATACCAACGGTACCATTGGCGGTCTTCAACTGCATACCGCTGGTCAGGTTCTGTGCGGCGATCCACTGACCGGACGTGAGCATGAAGCAGTGTGCATCAACGACGCTGATGCAGCTACCTGTCGTAAGGACGACATCGCGGACCTCGAACGTGCCGGCGTGTTCATCCACTGTTTCCAGCGACGACGTTCCGCAGATCTGCTTGCCGATGGACTGGGCAGCCATTGAGATCTGGACGGATGCGCCATTGATCCAAACCGGTGTCTCCGCCGTAAAGCAGGTCCTGCCCTTCGGCGGGGGTGTAGTGCCGCCGGTGCCGCCGCTCATAGCCGCGTCGTCGTGCAGGAGGTATGAATCCGTTCTATCCTTGGGCTCGGCTGCATAGGTAGGCACGCCGCCTTTTCGAATGTCTGTGCCGTCCCACCACGTGTAGATGTTATCATCGTTGATGCCGCAGAACGAGTTCTTCTCAAAGTTCACGTGGTTATCCAGGAATAGTACGTTCTGCCCGTCTTCCTGGTGCTGGATGGCGTTGCCGATCTTAATGATGTCTCTGCCGCCGGTGACAACGAACTGCGTGAACCTTGCGATCTTGCTTTCTCCCGCTGGGGATGCCTCCCAGGGGTTCCTGTCGGCCGCTACCGCCAGGCCGGGCTCACTGGCCGTGGTCAGGGCGTACAGGCCGAAAGGCTTGTGGTAAGAGTAGCTGCAAGACTTTGTCGGTTCGGGGCCGAAGTCCCAAAGATCGATAAGCTCCATGTTGCCTGCGCCCGCGTTGGAGGGTTTGAACTCCGTGGTTCCGGAGTCGCCCTTGCAGATGAACGACTTAGGCGTCACCTCGGCGTACTTTACCAGCAGGTAAAAACAGGACGAGATCGTACCCCGTCCGCCGCTGCCATCGGCAGCCAGGCCGTAGGCCGTAAATCGGTTAGCGGCGTTCCAGGCGGGCAGGGTCGCGGCCCAGGTGCTGGCTCGACCGCCGGCACGCGGCAGCTCGTCATCGTAATCGTTGCTGTAAATGAGCATCGCCTTGCCGATACCGGACAGGTTCGTCCCGCAGACCATCCGGAAGGCGATCTGCCTGACCCTGGCCAGAGCCGGCATCAGGATGCCCATCAGCAGCGCTATGATCGCGATAACGACCAACAGCTCAACTAATGTAAAACCTTTCTTCTTCATGTTATTCTCCTTTTTTCTTTTCGAGATTCGCGAATCCGACCGTTTTCAAGTACGCTTCGGCTTACATTTCAATAGATAAATGCCTACTGCCCCACACACATGAGGCACTAAACACTACTCCTTCTCCTGCGAATCTCTGCCATTCTCGAATGTCTGCTCAAAAACGGTCGGTTTCTACCTATAATGCCGGTCTTTCCAATAGAGCCTGTGCACCGCGCAGCGGCGATAACTCGTCTGCCGCCGTCGAATCCAAGGGCGCACGTCTAAACTTTTTTAAGAAGCTCTTCCCGGCAGGCGGGTTTTTTGATATGAAATCGGGACTACTATTATGATGACAGTTTTCAAATTTATGATAAGCGATCTTTTCAAACCAACCTGCATCTAAGCCCGATATTAGCACACTACCGGCTCATTTGTCAAACGAATTTTCGGCATTTTTTACAAGGGTCTTGAAAATTTTTTCCAGATTGCCTAAAATCCCCTTTTTCTGCCCGGATTTGAAGATATGAGTGCTCAGAAGACTCTGGAAAAGTTACGAAATCGGCTCCAGGAGTGCGGCCAAAGCCATCTCTTGCGGTTCTGGGAACATCTGGACATGGGCCGGCAGCGGGACTTGCTGGCACAAATTCAGCGGTTGGATTTGGCCAGGATAGAGCAGTGGGTGGCGGATTTCGTCAAGGAGGCCCTCCCCTGTTCTGTGCGGGCCGATTTGTTCCCTTCTCCGTTCTACAGCGCTCTTGCGGCTGGTGCCGCGCAGCAGCGGAAATACGCTCAAGCCGTTGAATTGGGCAGGAAGTCAATAGCGGCCGGCAAGGTAGCCGCTTTCGTCGTGGCGGGCGGTCAAGGGACCCGGCTCGGTTTCGACGGGCCGAAAGGGGATTTTCCCATCAGCCCGGTTAAGAACAAAACGCTCTTTCAAATCTTTGCCGAGACCATCGAGGCGGCCTGCCGAAAATATCAGGCCGCCTGCCCCTGGTACATCATGACCAGCTCTCTGAACTACAGCCGGACGGTGGAGATTTTCCGCTCGAACGATTATTACGGACTCGATCCCGGGAACGTAGCGATCTTTCAGCAGGGCGCGTTGCCCAACTTCAGTATCGACGGCAAGATCCTGCTCGCCGACAAGGCCGGAATCGCCTGCTCGCCTGACGGCCACGGGGGAAGTCTGCGGGCACTGCACGAAAGCGGCCTGTTGAAGGATATGAAGAAACGCGGCGTGGAGTTTCTGAGCTACTGGCAGGTCGATAACCCCTTGATCCACATTTTCGACCCGCTCTTCATCGGTTTGCACGCGCTCGACGAAGCCGAGATGTCCTCAAAGGCCGTGATAAAAGCCGACCCCTGGGAAAAGGTCGGCAACTTCTGCCTGATGGACGGCAAGATGACGGTCATCGAATACAGCGATTTGCCCGACGAGCTGGCCGAGAAGCGCCAAGCCGACGGTTCCCTGCTCTTCCAGCTCGGCAGTATCGGGATTCATATCATCAACCGAACTTTCGCAGAGAAGCTCAACGCCAAAGGCTTCTCTTTGCCGCTGCACAGGGCCGTCAAGACAATCCCCCATATTGACGAGCGGGGCAATCTGGTGGAATCGGACGGCATAAAGCTCGAAAGCTTCGTTTTTGATGCCATTCCGATGGCTTCACGCTCGATTGTCCTCGATACGCTGCGAAGCGAGGAATTCGCCCCGACCAAGAATGCCACGGGCGTTGACAGCGTCGAATCGACAAAGCGGATGATGGTTGCCCGCGCTGCGGCGTGGCTCGCATCGGCGGGCGTGGCCGTGCCGAGAAAACCGGACGGCTCCGTCGATTGCCTGCTCGAAATCGCGCCCGGCTTCGCCCTCGAAAAAGAGGATATCAAGGCAAAGCTGAACAAGATACCGAGAATCAAGCCCGGCGAGACGCTCTACTTGGGGTGATTAGAGCCTATCCGAATAACCACGTGCTGCCGCGTGTCATGGTGAACGCAGTGAAGCATCTGGGCCACGAGTGGAATCACGGCTTGGCCCTCTACTGAGGCCAGATCCTTCGCTGTCGCTCAGGATGACAAAGGCTCAGGGGTAGTTTGGATAGCATTACTCGCCGCCGGAGTCCGATGTCGTTTCGGACCGACTCTTCTCATGGTGCGGAGAATTCGAACACGGTGACTGAAGTGAACTTCTGTCCCGGCTTGAGAACAACGGACGGGAAATCGGGCTTGTTCGGCGAATCCGGATAATGCTGTGTTTCCAGGCAGAATCCGCCGTGGTTGCCATACACTTGGCCGGCCTTCCCAGTGACAGACTTGTTCGACCAATTGGCAGTGTAGAGCTGGACCCCGGGCTCGGTCGTGCGGACTTCCATGACTCTGCCGCTTGTCGGTTCAGAGACCCTTGCGCACAGAGCAGGCGAACCGCCGCCGTTCAGCACGTAGTTCTGGTCGTAGCCGGCCCCGACTTCGCCAATCCGGGCGCCAATAGGCGTCGGCGTCGTGAAATCGAACGGCGTGGCTTTGACGCTTCGGATCTCCCCGGTAGGGATCAGGGCATCGTCGAATACGGTGTACTTGTCGGCGTTGAGCATCAGGACGTGGCCGAGAACGTCGCCGGCGCCGTGACCGGCAAGATTGAAGTAGCTGTGATTCGTCAAGTTGAGCACGGTGGCCTTGTCCGTCTCGGCCTCATAACCGATCTTCAATTCGTTCTCGTCGGTCAGCGTATAGGTGACGCTGCACGCGAGGTTGCCCGGATAGCCTTCTTCGCCATCCTGGCTGACGTAGCTGAGCTTCACCGCGGCCTGGCGATCCTCGGCCTTGATATCCTCCAGCCTCCAGACGACCTTGGCGAATCCTATCTTCCCGCCGTGGATGTGGTTGGGTCTGTTGTTCGCGACCAGCTCATACTCGACACCATCGAGCACGAATTTAGCGCCGCCGATGCGGTTGGCATAGCGCCCGACGACGGCGCCGAAAAGACCGCCGCGATTGAGGTATTCGTCCAGGTTGTCGTATCCGAGGACAATGTCGGCAGGATTCCCGTTGCGGTCCGGGACCTCGAGTGAGACCAGGATCGCTCCGTAGTTGATAATCCTGGCACGCAGGCCGTTTGCATTGGCCAGGGTGTACAAGTCCACTTGCCTGCCGTCGGGCGTTTGTCCAAAGGACTCTGTGTTAACGCTCATGGATTTGGCCTCCTTGCCTTTGGCCCGGCCTTGCGCAGAAGTCGGCCCCTTTTCTTTGCAGCCGAACATCACGGTTAGTGCGGCAGCCAGGACCAGATTGAGTAGAATCTTCGCTCTCATTTTCGTACTCCCTTCTTGAAAATGGTGGTGTCTATGCGAGTTGTGAAAACTTCTATACAATGTAGCGTCGGCGACGTAAATTGTCAAAGAAAGATACGCAGAAATGTCAAATGACCCGGCCAAGAATTCCGCTCCCTCCCGCGACGGTCGATTTGCCACGACGCATTGGAGTGTCGTTTTGTCTGCGTCCCGGCCCGAATCGTCGCACTACCATCAGGCCCTGGAGTCCTTGTGCCGCACCTACTGGTTTCCACTTTATGCGTATCTGCGGCGGCACGGCTATGATACTCATCAGGCCGAAGACCACACGCAGGCGTTTCTTGCCG